>NZ_RZSX01000261.1:0-7310 GCF_004023105.1 Mesorhizobium sp. M5C.F.Ca.IN.020.32.2.1
GGATCGCAAGTGCCATGTGCGGGGGGCGCAGCCAGTGGTCCAGGAAGGATCGCCTCGAAGCCGGAAAGAATCGGCGGTCATAGTCCAGGACATCCGCGATGAGTTCCGGGCCTATGACGCAAATGCCGCTGTCGGTGGCTGCCGGGACATTCGGCGCTCCAACGAACCGGATCGTCCGGTGGACCGGCGCAAAACCCATGCTGCGATAGTTGGCCTGCTGTTCGACGACGCCATCGAGGCCGATCGTGCGGTCGCCGAGCCGCGCCATACCGGCGTCCCAGACCGCCTTGCCATGGCCCTCGCCGCGCCTGTCCGGCCGACAGATGTAGAGGCCGATGAAGCCGAAATCGCCGCCATAGGCCACAGCCGAAATGCCGGCGACCATCTCGCCATCGACGAAGGCGCCGATGAAGCCCTCGGGATCTGCTGCCTGGAACGCCACGGCATCGCCGAGGCCGGGATTCCAGCCCTCCGCTGCCGCCCAGTCGACAAGGATTTCCACTTCTTCAAGTGCGAGCGTTCTGATCATTCGGCGCATTGCGATCACTCGGGGCAACAGAACCGGGGGCGAAGGACTTCAATGCGCCACGATAGGGCTTTGCGAGCGGGTTTGCATAGGCGCCGCGCTTGGACGTCGACAGGCCAAGCGCGACGAGTGCCTCGGCTTGCTTGACCGCCGCGCCGACGCCGTCGATGACCGGAACGCCGAACTCCCGCTGCAGCTCGGCGGCGAGGTCGGCCATGCCGGCACAGCCGAGCACGATGGCCTCGGCGCGATCCTCCTCGAGCGCGCGCGCGATCTCGCCGCGCAGTTTCAGGATCGCGTCCGATGCCGGGTCTTCGAGGGCAAGAACCGGAACGTCGGCGGCGCGCACGCGCGCCCGCCCGGCCATGCCGTAGCGCTGCACCAGCCCTTCGACCGGCACCCGCGAGCGCTCGGTCGTGGTGACGACGGTGAAGCGCTGGGCGATGAACGAGGCCGTGCTGAGCGCTGCCTCGCAAATGCCGATGACCGGCATGTTGGCCATGGCGCGCGCGGCATCGAGGCCGGTGTCGTCGAAACAGGCGATGATCGCGGCCTGCGCGCCCGACCGTTCGCCCGCGGCGATCTCGACCAGCAGGCCGGGCACCGCGAGCGCCTCGTCGTAGTAGCCTTCGATCGAAACTGGCCCCATCGACGAGGTGACGGCGACGATTTCCGTCTCGGCGCCGGCGACCAACCGCGCCGCCGCTGCAATGGTTTCGGTCATGCTGGCGGTGGTGTTCGGATTGACAACGAGGATTTGCACTGCGGTTCTCAAATACGCGCCCGGCGACGGCCGACATAGATGATTGCGCCGAGCGTCAGCAGGATCACCAGGAAGGAAAACATGGTCGTCACGGTGCCCAGCGCATAGAGCACCGGCGTCGTGACATTCGTCGTCATGCCGTAGATTTCGAGCGGCAGCGTGTTGAACGTGCCCGAGGTCATCAGCGTGCGGGCGAACTCGTCATAGGAGAGGGTGAAACCGAACAGGCCGACGCCGATCAAGCTAGGCGCGATCATCGGCAGGACGACATGCGCGAAGGTCTGCCAGGACGACGCTCCGAGATCACGCGCGGCTTCCTCATAGGCCGGTGAGAACCGGTTGAAGACGGCGAACATGATCAGCACGCCGAAGGGCAAGGTCCATGTCAGATGCGAACCGAAGGCGGATGTATACCAAGCGGGGCGGAAGCCGATCTGCTGGAAGACGACGCCGATGCCGAGCGAGATGATGATCGACGGCACGACGAGACTGGCGACCGCCAGATAGAACAATGCGGTGGCGCCGCGAAATTTTTGGCGGAAGGCAAGACCGGCAAGCAGCGACACGCCGACGGTCACGATCATCACCATCAGGCCAAGGATGAAGGAGCGTTTGAAACTGCCGCCGAAATCGCCGACCGCCTGGCGCTCGAACAGGTTGGCGAACCAGTGCAGCGAAACGCCGTTCAGCGGAAACGTCAGCCCGCCATTCTCGCCCTGGAAGGACAGGATCAGGATCGCTGAAAGCGGGCCGTAGAGAAACAGCACGAAAAGGGCGAAGAAGGCCGCCAGCACGTAGAATTCAAAGGTGCGTTTCTCCCGGCCCATCGCCTCACAGCTCCTTGCGAATATCGACGATGCGCAGGATGCCGGCGACCATCAACAGCACCAGCACCAGGAGCACGACCGCGTTGGCGGCCGCTGCCGGATATTGCAGCAGCGACATCTGGTTCTTCATCATCAGTGCGACGGATGCGCTCTGCCCGCCGGACATCACCTGCACTGTCGAAAAGTCGGCCATCACCAGCGTCACGACAAAGATGGTGCCGATCGCCATGCCGGGCTTGGCGAGCGGAATGATGACGTTCCACAGGACCTGCCAGCCGGAAGCGCCGGCGTCACGCGCGGCCTCGATCAGCGACTTGTCGATGCGCATCAGTGTGTTGAAGATCGGCGTCACCATGAACAGCGCGTAGAGATGCACCATGGCCAGCACCACGGCGAATTCGGAATAGAGCAGCCATTCGATCGGCTTCGGGATCAGCCCCATCTGAACCAGGGTTGAGTTGACGAGGCCGTTGCGGCCAAGCACCGGAATCCACGAGATCATGCGAATGATGTTGGAGGTCAGGAACGGCACGGTGCAGACAAGGAACAGCACCATCTGCATGGCGGTGGTCCTGATATGGAAGGCGAGGAAATAGGCGACCCAGAAGCCGACGAACAGCGTCAGCGCCCAGACAATGGCGGCGTATTTCAGCGTATTCAGATAGGTTTTCCAGGTGACCCAGGAGCCGAGCGTGTCGGAATAGTTGGTGGTCAGGAAATCCGGGTACATCGCCGCGAAGTCGTAGTCCCAGAAGGAGACCACGGCGATCATCAGGATCGGCAGCAAAAGGAACGCGCCGAGGATCAGCGCCAGCGGTGTCGCCTGGAGATAGGGAACGAGGCGGGCAAGAGACAGGCGGCGTCTGGCCAGCTCTGCGGACTTAACGTGAGTGGATCGTTCGAGCGCTACGGTCATCAACATCTCGGTCTAGGTCGGCGACGCGACTGAGGCTGCGTTCCCTTCTGTGGGAGAAGGTGGCCGAGCGAAGCTCGGTCGGATGAGGGGTGCTCCAGCTTGGCCCGACGGCGATCCGTCCAACACCCCTCAACCGTCTTGGCGCTGCGCGCCAATCCACCTTCTCCCACAAGGGGAGAAGGGGAAGAGGTTGCGCTACGCCGCGATGAACTCGTTCCAGCGCCTCACCATATAGCGGTCCTCGTCCATGACCGAGTTCCAGCAGGCGACCTTGCCCATGCGCTCGACGAAGGAGCCGCCGTCGCGCACGGCGCCCGCCTTCTCCATGACCTTGCCGTCCGGCGCCATGATGTCGCCCTTGGCCGGCTTGCCGTCGACCCAGTAGCCCCATTCGTCCTCGGACATGAACTGCTTGGCCGTATCCATGGCGGCCGAGTAGTAGCCCTGGCGATTGAGGTAGGCGCCGACCCAGCCGGACAGGTACCAGTTGATATATTCGTACGCGGCGTCGAGCTCGGCGCCCTTGAGATGCGCTGCAAGGCCAAGGCCGCCGCCCCACGAGCGATAGCCTTCCTTGAGCGGCTGGTATTTGCAGGCGATGCCCTTGGAGCGGACCGCCGCGACGGCCGGCGACCACATCGACTGGATGACCACTTCGCCTGAAGCCATCAGGTTGACGCTCTCGTCGAACGATTTCCAGAACGCCCGGAATTGGCCGTCCTGCTTGGCCTTGATCAGGAAGTCGATCGTCTTGTCGATCTCCTCCTTGGTCATGTTGCCCTTGTCGGCATATTTGATGTTGCCCATGGCTTCCATGATCATCGCCGCATCCATGATGCCGATCGACGGGATGTTGAGAATGGCGGCCTTGCCCTTGAAGGCCGGATCCATGATGTCGGCCCAGGTGGTGATGTCGCGGCCGACAAGGTCGGGGCGGATGCCGAGCGTATCGGCATTGTAGATGGTCGGAACCATCGTCATCCACTGGGTCGGCTGCTTGGCGAAGGTCTTGGCGTCCTGTGCCTCGACGAAGCCGACCGTATGCGGCGCGGTGCCCTGGGCAATGACGCTGTCGGGCGTCAGCTTGCCGGTGATGAAGAGCGGTACGATCTTGTCGTAATATTTCAGCTTCTTGACATCCATCGGCTGCATCACGCCGGACGGATACACCTTCTTGGCGATCCAGTATTCGATGTCGGCAATATCGTAGCTGTCCGGCTGGGTCACCGCGCGCTGAGCGGCGGCATCGGAATCGGTCGCCGTCATCTCCAGCGTGATGCCGAGGTCCGCCTTGCACTTGTCGGCGATGGCGTTGAGGTTGGACACGCCGGTGCCGAACTGGCGCAGCGTGATCGGGTTCTGCGCCCAGATCGTCGGGAACCCGGTGATCACGCCGGAGCCGGCGGCAAAACCGACGGCGGCGGCACCTGTCTTGAGCAGCGAGCGGCGGGAAATTCCTGTTTTCTTGTCGGTGGTGTTGGTCATGTCAGTTCCCCTGTTTGGATTGGTTGTTCTGGTTCAGGAATCGAGACGGCCAAGGACGATCGCGTCCTCGGTGTCCCAGGCGATCGGCACGGCGTCGCCGACGGCAACCGGCTTGGCGAAGAAGCTGGTGTCGTCGACGATCACGGTGAAATCCTCGATGCCGGCGCCATTGACCGAGAGCTTCACGGTCGAGCCGCGGTATTCGATATTGGAGACGATGCCGGCGAAACCCAGCCCCATGGCCGGCGGGTCGCCGATCCGCACGTGGTCGGTTCGAATGGCGATATCGATCGGCTCGCCGATCGCCCTGCCCTGCCCGCTGGCCGCTAGCGAGGCGCCACCCGGCACATCGAAGACAATCATGCCGTCGCGGCTGCCGCTGACGCGGCCGGAGACGACGTTATGATCGCCCATGAAACGCGCGACGAACGCAGTGGCCGGTCGCTCGAAGACGACGCGCGGATGCGCCGCCTGCTCGATGCGGCCGTCATTCATAACCACGATGAGGTCGGCGAGCGCCATGGCCTCCTCCTGGCTGTGGGTAACATGGACGAAGGTGATGCCGAGCGACGTCTGCAGCTTCTTCAGTTCGGCCCGCATGCGGATCTTCAGGAACGGATCGAGTGCCGAGAGCGGTTCGTCGAGCAGCAGTGCCTCGGGGTCGGTGATCAGCGCGCGGGCCAGGGCGACGCGCTGCTGCTGTCCGCCCGAAAGCTGCGCCGGGCGGCGGCCGGCATAGGCTTCCATCTGCATCAGCTTCAGCATGACGATCGCCTTGGCGCGGCGCTCCTCCTTGCCGACACCTTTCATCTTGAGGCTGAACGCAACATTGTCGACCAGGTCGAGATGCGGAAACAGCGCGTAGGACTGGAACATCATGGCGGTGCCGCGTCTGGCCGGCGGCAGGTCGGTGACTACTGTGTTGCCGAGACGCACGTCGCCGCTCGATATGCTCTCGTGCCCGGCAATCATGCGCAGCGTCGACGTCTTGCCGCAGCCGGACGGGCCGAGCAGGCAACAATAAGTTCCCGCGGGGATTTTCAGGCTGATGTCTTCGACGGCAGTCGTGGCGCCATAGATCTTCGAAACGGACACGATGTCGATTTCGGCGGCTTTGGACATCCGGCTTCCTCTCTGCTCAACTTAAGCAAAGCATCATGCATGCCAGTTGCCTGCATCGGCCTCAAACGGTTGATTTTTTGGGTAAATCGGGACTGCATGCGACCGCCCGTCGAAACGGCACTCTTGTGCTATGCACAAAATATAGGCGATAGCAGGCGATTCTCGCAAAAATCGTATGCAATCTTTCCCTGACATCGTATTCACTTTAGCCCTCTGCAACCGACCCGATTCAGGGTAGAAAGGTGCAGGGACTATCATCATGAATATAGCCGACCAGACTTTCCCTGCTGTCGACAGTGCCAACGAGGATCGCGCCCAGGCGATCCGCGACCAGTTGCGCGACGCAATCGTCGATCGCCGGCTGGCGCCCGGAACCAAGCTGTCGGAAGGCGAGGTCGGCACTCTGTTCGATGTCAGCCGCACCGTGGCGCGCGCAGCACTGCAGATGCTCTCCTTCGAAGGCCTGGTTCGGACCGAGCGCAATCGAGGCGCCTTCGTCGCCAACCCGTCGCCGGAGGAAGCGCGTCAGGTCTTCGCTTCGCGCCGGCTGATCGAGCCCGGCATAGCGATCGCCGCCGCCGGGCGGATGACGCCGAACCATGTCGCTGCCTTCACGGCGCAACTCGATGAAGAGGGCCGCTTCATTGCCGAACGCGGACCAAATGCAAGACGCTCGGAAATCAAAGCTTCGGGCGATTTTCACCTGCTGCTGGCTTCGGTTGCAGGAAACGCGATCCTCCAGCGCTTCATGGAAGAACTGGTGGCGCGGTCATCGCTGGTGATCGCGCTCTACGGCCGCTCGGGCGTGTCGAGCTGCGGTCATAGCGAACACATGAACATCCTCGAGGCGCTGGAAAATGGCAATTCCGAACGCGCCAGCGCGCTGATGCTGCATCACATCGACCATATCGAGGCCGACCTCGATCTGCGCGTCAGGAGCGGTCCGGCGCTCAGGCAGGCGCTCGAGTTCTGACGCTCATTTCGACCGGAGGGACGCGAAAACCGCGCCCCTCAAAGCCGCTCGGCCCGGATTTTCAGAATCTGGTACAGCAAATCCCGGATGCGCCGCAGCCTCATCGACAATTTCTGGCTCATCTGCATTCCAGTTCTGTTTGCCGACTGCCTGCGTTGATCGCCTCACTCAGAAGGTCTGGGCCGCATGGCCATTCCAACCAGCGAGGTGGCGAGCCCTGCGGTGCGGACCTTCATCGGCCAACGGGCGAGCTTGAAGACGGACAACACCCCGATCGCATGCAGCATCGATGTGCCGAGCACGAAACCGGCGGCGTAGGCCATGCCGCCGGCGCTCTCGGGAATCTCGAGGCCGTGGGCGTTGCCGTGAAAGAGGCCGAACAGGGCGGTCAGCGCCGCGGCGGCGGCCAGCGGCAGCGGCTTGGCAAGGCCGACCATAGCGCCGAAGACCACCAGCGACAGCGCGATGCCCGTTTCAAGCGAAGGCAGGCCGATGCCGGCCATGCTGAGCGAGGCTCCGGCGACCATGGCCGAGACAAAGACCAGCGGCACAAGGACAATACTGCGCCCACCGGACCGGGCGCCAATCATGCCGACCGCGACCATGGCCAGCAGATGGTCCATGCCGAGGAGCGGATGTTCAAGCCCGGCGAAAAAGCCGTGGACGTGAGCGCCGCCGCTATGGGCAAACGCCAGCGA
>NZ_RZSX01000262.1:0-7290 GCF_004023105.1 Mesorhizobium sp. M5C.F.Ca.IN.020.32.2.1
CGTCGTAGCCGTAGATGTTTTCCCATCGATATGTCGCCGTCCAGCCGGCATAACTGTCGTCCGAGGCTGGCTTGTCCGGGGAGGCCATTGCCAGAACGTAGAGCATGGTCGCTTCGTTGTAGCCTTCCCAGCCATAACGCAGAAAGCCGCTCTTCGGCTTCCACCCCTGTCGCAAGGTCGAATTGCTGCCTTGCGCCCATCGCCAGTCGACGCGCCGGTAGAGGACTTCCGCTAGTTCGCGGACTTCGGTTTCTTCGTCATTGTCGCCCGTGAAATAGGCGCCAGCCACGAGCACGCCGGCCATCAAAAGCGCAGTGTCAACCATCGACAATTCGCATCGCCAGGTGCGCAGGCCGGTCCGGATGTCGAGGAAATGGTAATAGAAACCCTTGTGGCCGGTGACGTCGTCGCCATTACCTTGCCGGCTGTTCCAGAAGAAGCGCAGTGCGGCAAGCGTCAGCTTTACGGCGGCATCTCGAGTCATCCAGCCACGCTCGACCCCGACCGGATAGCAGGACAGGGCGAAGCCGACGACCGCGATGCTTGCCGGCCAATTTGGCCGCGAGGTGTCGGCAACCAGCCCGTTCTCCGGATTCACGGTTTCCAGAAAATAGCCGAAGGCCGCGCCCTGGAAGCGGTCGAGCAGGTCTTCGTCGGACAGTCGAGGTTCGACCCTAAGCAAGCGACGGGAACTCCAGTCTCGCGGCCTTGGCGGTAGATCGGCCAACTTGCTTCAATAGGTGGCCCGGCCGCCGGAAACGTCGAAAACGGCGGCGGTGGTGAAGGAGCATTCCTCCGAAGCGATCCACGAGATCAGCGCCGCCACCTCCTCGACCTCGCCAAACCGCGCCATCGGTATCTTCGACAGCATGAAATCGATGTGCTGCTGGCTCATCTGCTGGAAAATCGCGGTGCGCACCGCCGCCGGCGTGACGCAGTTCACGGTCACCTTGGTCTTGGCCAGTTCCTTGCCCAGAGACTTGGTCAGGCCGATCACCGCCGCCTTGGAGGTGCTGTAGGCAGAGGCATTCGGGTTTCCCTCTTTGCCGGCGATCGAAGCGATGTTGACGATCCTGCCGTAATTGCGCTCGAGCATGTGCGGAACCAGCGCCTTGTTGCAGTAGAAGACGCCGTTGACGTTGATGTCGATGACCCGGTGCCAATCCTCCACCGAATAGTCCCAGGTCGTCATGTTCGGTCCGGTGATGGCCGCACTGGTGACCAGGATATCGACCGCGCCAAGGGCATCGATCGTCTGCCGGGCGGCCTGTTCGACCGCCACGGCATCGGCGACTTCGACAGTCACGCTATGCAAATCGGCAATGACAGCCTTGGCCTGCTCGATCTGGGTGGGGTCGCGATCCCAGACGCAAACGCGCCCGCCCTCTTCAGCGATTCTTAGCGCGACAGCCAGGCCGATTCCGGACGCGCCACCAGTGATCACGGCCGACCGCCCGGCAAACCGTCCCGCAAAACTCATCGGCATGTGCTCTTCCTCCCAATCGGCGGCGAATGTGAAGTCAATGGCGGAGGAGTTCAAGCCAGAGGCTGAAGCTCCGAACAGGTTCATGGTGGGCCACGAGGCGGTAGGAAAAGCCGCGGCAGGGCTAGAGCGTCGGGCTAGCTGGAGTTACGCCGCGCGCACCGGTTCAGACGTTCTTGATCGATTTCCAATGGTTCAGCCGCTCCGCGATCAGCTCTACTCGTCGCTGGTTGTCGCGCCCGTCCAGGATGCTCAAGTCCTCCGGCTCGGCGCGCAGATAGACACCGGAGGTGCGGGCGTTCAGTTTTGGCTGTGTGTCGGCTCGTGTGGTGAAGTACCCGGACGCGCGATCGGCGGACTCCAGCCGGATCTCTCCTGTCCCGTACAACTGCGACGCGTTCGCGTCCAAGGGCCGTTCTCCATTCCAAAAGTAAAAGATGCCGGCAGGCTCCTTTCTCTCCTTTACTGCTTCGCTCCAGTATCTCGCGGACAGACTGCCATTCTCTTGCCATGAGCGGCCGGCTAGCTCCAGCGCACCATCGCGGTCTCGCGAGATCCGCAGGAGGCTCACCGCGGAAGGTTCCTTCACGGTCCGCTCCGACAGGGAAAACTGCCACCAAAGACCCTCTATTCGGGCGGCGCGGCCCTCATTTTCAATCGCTTTTCGCAGCTTTTGGTTGACCGCTCTCATCTCGGCGGCGGTTATCGCTTCGCCGTACCTCACGGACGTCAGGCCGAGGAGATCGCTTGGAAGCTTGGAGCCGTTGGCATGGAGGATAAACGTTCGGCGCATTCCGAGGACACCGCCGAAAAGGCCGGCTTCGAAGACCACATTGTCTCGCGGAGAAGCTTGAGCGGATACAGGAGCAGGTGATGCCAGGCTTGCACTCGTCCAGTCGTCCTGGGCGAACACAAAAGCAGCGAAGTCGACTTCACGCGTAAGCTCAAGGAGGCGCTCCAGTGTGGTTGTCCCGGGATTGAAGGATGTCGTCCAGGGTTCCACATACGCGATGTCTTCAAGACCGCGTGTCAGCGCCTGCAGCAGTTTTTTCTGCTTCCCCGACGAGCCCAGGAAGATTCGAGGTTTGTCCATCCGTTTGCTCCAGCCCAGCAGATCGGGACCACCAGCGTCTGCTATCCCTGCGGCCATCGTCTGGTTGTCCCCGCCATAGCGTACGCGGAGGGCCTCATTCATTGCAACGGATGCAAGGAATGCCGGCTGCTATTTTTCGGTCCGGTGCTGAAGAACTGCGAAAACAGTTCCGCGCGGTGGCGATGCCGAGCTTCTCATGAATCCGGCGGCGATGGCTCTTGACCGTGATGCCGAGGCGCTCACAATGTTTGGAGCCAGAAGCCGGCCTGGATGCTCGGTTCTTGCGGACTTTACCGCCTTCCCGGGGCGTCCTTGTGGCTGTTTTTGCCTCATTTGGGTGACAGGCTGCAGGGGATGGGTTATATTGCACTGCACAATGGAAGCGTTCGCGCCTGGCGCGGCGGCGAATCGGCATTGAACTCATGGACGGGACTTCGCTACCGAGATGAAGATACCAAAATCTCTGTTGGTCGACCCGGAGAAGAGCACGGTCTATGGCACATTTGCTGTCGCCATCTCCATTTGGGCGTTCTCCTACTCCTACCTTTTCGGCCAGATCCTGATCCTGGCCTATTATGCGGTCTGGCTTCCCCTGATCATGGTAGATTACCGGCGGCTGTTGCGACATGCCTCCAGCGCGTGGCTGCCATTGGCGTTTGCAATCTACGTCTGCCTCTCGGTGTTCTGGTCGGATGCTCCCGGCATCACGTTGAGGACGGCGATCCAGTATTGCTCTCATATCGCCTGCGCCTATATCGCCGCGCGCACCGTCAGCGTTCGGACGTTGACAATAGGCTCACTGATCGGGATCTTTCTCGTCCTGCTCTACTCGCTTATGGTCGGGGGTTATTCGTATGATGGCCTCGACGGGACGTATAATTTCGTCGGCGCATTCAGCTCCAAGAACCAGATCGGCTTTGTTGCCTCCCTTGGCATCTATTTTTGCGTTGTCTTGCTGACCTTTCTCAGGCGCGGCCGGATCAGCCTTTTCTTGACGGCGCCCGTCCTCGTCCTGTCGGCCTATCTGCTGGTCATTTCGCATTCAGCCACCTCGATGGCTTCGGTACCGGCAGTTCTCGCTCTGGTCGCTCTGCTTGCCATGGCGAAGAAGCTTTCGCTCCGCTACCGACGGGTGATTTTCATGGTCGGCGCATGCGGGCTGGTCGCGGTCACCGCGGTTGCCTTTGCGGGGCTTCTGGATTTCGTCCTTGGCGTCTTCGGAAAAGACTCCACGCTCACCGGACGGACCTATCTCTGGGAGCAGGGCTGGCGTGCGGTGCAGCAAGCGCCGATCCTCGGCGTCGGCTACGCGGGCTACTGGGTGCAGGGTTTCGCCGAGGCCGAACGGCTTTGGAACGAATTCTACATCACGACCCGAAGCGGCTTCCACTTCCACAACACCTATGTCGAAGCGCTCGTCGAGCTTGGCTATGTCGGGGCGACGCTGATTTCGCTGATCATCGTGCGCACGCTGTGGGGCCACATATCGGCGTTGATATTCAGGACGTGGCAGGCCGAATCTGTGATTCTTGCCGGCGTGATGGTGCTTCTGTTCATCCGGTCCTTCGTCGAGGTCGAGACCCTCAACCCCTACATTATGGGCTCCTTCCTTCTGTATTACAGCTACTTCAAACTGGTGAAGGTGCCTGTCGCCCGCCCTCGGTGGACGGCGGCGAGCCTCGCGGAACCAGAAACCGCAAAGGGCTAAGAAAAGCGCAGAATGTCACCTTGATTTCGTTCGTTAAAATTACCGTCAAAAACGAATGTAATCTTGGGGCGCCACAATTTCGCGAATTGTTCGGGCGGGATTTCCTGCAACCAGGCTTCGCGGCGGTGCACTTTTGGTGACCACAGAGCCGGCTCCAATTACGCTATGATCCCCGATTTCGACCCCAGGCAGGATTATTGAATTCGGCCTATCCAAACATTATCCCCAATCAGGACAGCTTTCGCTTTAACACCGGCACCCTCTTCGACCTCATGATAGTTTGAGTCTTGGATTACAACCGATTCGCCAATAAGGCATCCTTTTCCGATGCTTACTGCGACAGATGCGTCGGTCGTAACTCCGCTGTTTATAAAAAGATCTAGAGCCAATTGACAGACTTGCGTTCCGGCGAGCATGAAACCAGGAACGTGACCCAAGCCCTCGAAACGAAACGCGAGAGCCAAATCTAAAAATTGCCTTTTCCTGCTATATGAGGCGAGACACCAAGCACCGAAACTCGATCGGATATTTCGATATCCCTCACTGCCCAAAAGAATGTAATTATTGCGCCTTTAATATACCTTCTAGCACGATAGATATTCACCACGCTTCCCCCACCGATTGGCACTTTTCGCCGAGAAGCGTGCATCTATGCGGACGGCCTCGGCATGACGCTCCCTTTGAGCGTCAGCTGACCTTGGGGTATTCGATCGATCGAGTTCTATTGGCTAGCCATTGGCGCCAGCTTCACCTTGATCACGTCCCCGGGCAGCACGGGCGTGTCTTCACTGGCGGCAATTTCGCTGGTCTTGCCGTCGACCACCCGAACCAGGGCAAAGGACATCGTTGGCTCTTCGCCGTCGCGATAGCGTTGTAACGCCGGATTCCCCGACATGGCTTCGGCCATCAGGCCGGTTTGCATGTTCATCTTGAGCATCGTCGCACTGAGATCGGCTTCTACCTGTTGCCGGTCGGCGGCGAGGCTCGCATTCTGAGTGTTTTCCAGGTCGATGGCATCCTGATTGGCCTTGCTGATCGACTGCTTGGCGGTAAGGATGGCCGTGTCGTAATCCAGGATCTGGCCTTCCAGGTCGGCGATCGTTTGTTGCGAAGTCAGAACCCGCGTGTTGACGACAAGGCCTTTCTGCGCCAGCGAGCCGATGCCGCTGAGCTGTTCCTTTGCCAGGTCGACCTGCCGCTGCTGGTTGACGATCTTTTTCTGCAGCGAATCGATCTCGCTCTGCAGTAGCTTCTTCAAATCGTCGAGCGCCTGAAGGCGCAGTTTAAGCTTCTTTTGATCGGCCGTCAGGATCGCCATCTCGTCCGCAACGACGCTTGCCACCTTCGGATCGTTGGCCACCTCCTTCGGCACGTCGAATGTCGGCTTGTCCGCCATCTCCGCTTCAATGCGCGCGCGCCTGACGATCAGCCGGACCCGTTGGTCTTCGAGAACGTCAAAATCGCCCTTGGCATTGATCATGTCGCGGTCGTACCGCTGTCCTTCGGGGGCCCGCCGGACACCGCCGGCGATGCTCATCGCCCTCAGGACGGTCAGACCAGGCACGTAGGGATACTGGCCAGGCGTCTGCACCTCCCCGGAAATGTAGAATGGCCTGTACTCCGCCATTTCGACGGAGGCTTCCGGCCGGTCCGCCAGGGCGAGCTTGCGCTGGAGCGCCTGGCCGATCGCTGCCGCGATCTCGGATGTGGTCTTGCCGGATGCCGGCATTTCGCCGACGAACGGCACGGACAATGTTCCGGCCGGGCCGACTGTGTACTCTCCGTTGACGGCCGTCCAGTCTCGGAACGTGCCTTCAACGGTCTGCCATTCGGCCACGCGGATGGTCAGCTTGTCCTGCGATCCGAGGCGATACTCATCGGCGGCGGCGAGTTGGGGAATGGTGAGCGCCAGCGCGAGGCAAGTGGTCATAAGCCGCATCCGCCGTATGCGATTGCTAACAATGCCGGCGCAGGAGATTTCGAAGATATCTGTTTTCAACTGAACGTTTTCCGATCCGCTTAGCCCCGCCCGATGAAACTTGCTGCAGAATGGTTGGCGTCTGGACAGTCACTCTTCCACACAGAGCCGGCCCAGCCGGTCAGTAGCAGCCCCGCGACATCCAGACGGCAGGCACGGTCTTGACGATGATGCGAATGTCCTCAAACAGCGACCAGTTCTCGACATAGTGGCGATCGAATGCGACGCGGCTGTCATAGGAAACGTCATTGCGGCCGCTGACCTGCCAGAGTCCGGTTAGGCCGGGGCGCGATTTCAGGTAATAGACGGCCGAACTGCCATAAATCTCGAGCTCGTCGCGTACGACGGGGCGAGGACCGACAAGGCTCATGTCACCCTGAAGGATATTGATGATCTGCGGCAGTTCATCGAGGCTGAGCTTCCTCAGCACGGCCCCGACGCGCGTGACGCGCGGATCGTTCTTGAGCTTGCGGGTCGCCATCCATTCGGCTTTGGCGTCCGGGTTGGCGGCAAGATATGCAGCCAGCACCTGTTCGCCATTCTGAACCATGGTGCGAAACTTGAGGCACGGGAAAATCCGTCCTCCGCGACCGATCCGGCTGTGACCGTAGAAAATCGGTCCGCCGTCGGAGAACTTGACAAGCAGCGCGACCATCACAAACAGCGGACTGAGAGCAACCAGGCCAATCAGTGAACCGGCGATATCGAAGCTGCGTTTGAGCAGGCCGCCGATCGGTGGAAAATCGATACCTGCCTGCGAAAAATTCGCGTCGGCCGGCTTGGCTACGTCCCTCATGCATAAACTCCATACGTTGAACGGATGGTTTGCCGCACGATATCAAAAAAATGCTGCATCGCAACACACAATTTCTTGAGCGGCTGAAATAATCACGTCATGACTTGACTAAATAATAAACCGATCCTGCACAAATTTTCGCCTTTATGGCGCGTTCGTGACAAATTCTGGGCAACCTTGAAGAATCTAGTGCGTTTTTGAGGCTTCGGTTGGGCAAATCGCTCTTTGTGCC
>NZ_RZSX01000263.1:0-7279 GCF_004023105.1 Mesorhizobium sp. M5C.F.Ca.IN.020.32.2.1
ATCTGGTGCTGACATCGTCGATCGCAGCGCTGCCTTTGACGCGACGGATCGTCGAGCATGCCTACAGAGCCGGCGCCGGCCTGGTGACGCCCATTTTCAATGACGACGAGATGACGCTGGCGCGCTTCCGCTACGGGGCCGATGCCGGCTTCGACCACGCCGCCGGCTGGCTCTATGAGGGGATGGCGAAGGCCTTCGCCAACAATGCGGCGCGGCTTGCCGTGCGCGGCGAGGACCCCTCGCTGCTGTCGGCACAGGATCCGGCCAAAGTAGCGCGTGCCAACAAGGCGAATTCCATCGCCTACCAGCCGGCGCTGGAAAAGATCACCGGCTTCGACATCAACTGGAACATCGTCGCCTATCCCGACCTGGCCTGGGCCAAGCAGGTGTTTCCGGGCGATACCGACGACGTCGCCGTGGCAAAACTCGCCGACGCGATCTTTGCCGCCTCGCGGGTGGATGTGGAGGATCCGATCGGCAACTGGACGGCGCACAATGCGGCTCTTCGCAGCCGCACCGAATGGCTGAACGGCCATAATTTCCACGCGCTACATTTTACTGGGCCGGGAACTGATCTCACCGTCGGGCTCGCGGACGGCCATGAATGGATGGGCGGCGCTTCGACCGCCAGGAACGGTATCACCTGCAATCCCAACATTCCGACCGAGGAGGTTTTCACCACGCCGCATGCAAGGCGCGTCGAGGGGCATGTCTCCTCGACCAAGCCGTTGTCTTACCAGGGCACGCTGATCGACGAGATCTCGGTGCGCTTCGAGGAAGGCAAGATCGTCGAGGCAAAGGCTTCGAAGGGCGAGGACGTGCTTAAGAAGGTGCTCGACACCGACGAGGGTGCGCGCCGTCTCGGCGAGGTCGCGCTGGTGCCGCATTCCTCACCGATCTCGAAGAGCGGCCTGCTGTTCTTCAACACGCTGTTCGACGAGAACGCCGCCTGCCACATCGCGCTCGGCCAGTGCTATTCGAAGTGCTTCGTCGACGGCCCCTCGCTCAGCCAGGAGGAGATCGGGACGCGTGGCGGCAACAAGAGCTTCATCCATATCGACTGGATGATCGGTTCGGACAGGATCGACATCGACGGCGTCGGCAAGGGCGGCAGCCGCGTGCCGG
Source organism: Mesorhizobium sp. M5C.F.Ca.IN.020.32.2.1 (assembly GCF_004023105.1). Taxonomy (NCBI): domain Bacteria; kingdom Pseudomonadati; phylum Pseudomonadota; class Alphaproteobacteria; order Hyphomicrobiales; family Phyllobacteriaceae; genus Mesorhizobium; species Mesorhizobium sp. M5C.F.Ca.IN.020.32.2.1. The sequence goes on from NZ_RZSX01000263.1 coordinate 1,126, forward strand.
TTATGCGTAAGGGCGAGTGGGCGTAAGGAGCCGCCAACTAACCGTCACGGCGATCAACCCCGGAGTTGGCAATGAAACTCGATATCAAGGTCAAGCGCATCTACGAGCCGCCCTCGCCTGGCGATGGCCAGCGGGTGCTCATAGACCGCATATGGCCGCGCGGCGTCCGCAAAGAAGACGCCGCGCTGACGCTATGGCTGAAGACCGTCGCGCCAAGCGATGAATTGCGCAAATGGTTCGGCCACGAGCCGACGCGCTGGATGGAATTCCAGCAGCGATATCGCGGCGAGCTCGATAGGAACAGCGACGCGGTCGGCCAATTGCGCGCCCTCCTCGACAATGGCCGGGTGACGCTGCTCTACGGCGCCCAGGACGACATGCATAACAACGCAGTGGCCTTGGCTGACTATCTCCGCCTAAAGGGCTGAGGCAGCGCGCACGCTGCCGGGTCACATCGACGCCTTATCGCTGATCTCCTCAGGCGACACGCAGTTCCGTGGCCGCATCGAAGAGGTGCACTTTGCCCGGCAGTACCGAAAGATTTATCGCGGCGCCGGCGTTGCGGCGCTCGTCACGCGGCACCACGGCGACAGCGTCATATCCCGCCACGCGCAAATGGATCTGAACATCCGCGCCGGTCGTTTCGGACAGCACGACCTCGCCCTTGATCTCACCCGCATCCGAAATGCCGAGATCGTGCGGCCGGACGCCCATGATGACCTTTTGGCCTGGCTTCGCCTTGATCTCCGGTGAGAGGCCGATCGACACGCCTTCGGCGACGAAGCGAGGACTGCCGCCCGCGGTCTCGACAGCGCCAGCGATGAAATTCATCGACGGCGAGCCGATGAAATCAGCGACATATTTCGAGTTCGGGCGCTCATAGACCTCGTCGGGCGTGCCGATCTGCATGATCCTGCCGGCGTGCATCAGCACGATCTTGTCAGCCATCGTCATCGCCTCGATCTGGTCATGGGTGACGTAGATCGTGGTCGTGCCGAGACGATTGTGGAGTTGGCGGATTTCGACGCGCATATGCGTGCGCAGCTTCGCGTCGAGATTGGAGAGCGGTTCGTCGAAAAGGAAGACGGCGGCATTCCGCACCATGGCGCGGCCCATGGCGACGCGCTGGCGCTGGCCACCCGACAGTTCCTTGGGATAGCGCCCGAGATAGGGCGTGAGATTCAGGATTTCCGCCGCCCATTCGACCTTCTTCCTGATCTCCGCCTTTGGCACTTTCGCCACTTCGAGACTGAAGCCGATATTGTCGAACACCTTCATTGTCGGATAAAGCGCGTAGTTCTGGAACACCATCGCGATATCGCGATCGCGTGGGTGAACGTCATTGACCCGCCTGTCGCCGATCAACAGATCGCCGTCGGTCACGCTCTCGAGCCCTGCTGTCATGCGCAGAAGCGTGGTCTTTCCGCAGCCCGACGGCCCAAGAAGCACGACGAATTCGCGGTCGGCAATGCCGAAGGAGACGTCCTTCATCACCTCGATATGCCCGAAATTCTTGGCGATGTTCCTATATTCTACGGTAGCCATTCGCTCTCTCCAGAAGCCCTGATTCGGGTCGTCAGTATTTCTGCCTTGTCGGCGTGATGACGATTTCCTGCACGAGGGCGTTCTGCGGCATCTGGTAGGTGTGCAGCATAAGGTCAGCCACGTGCTCGGGCCCGATCCCGCCACCGATCTTGAGCTTGTTGGCCTTGTAGTTGGCGAGCGTCTGCGGATCGAGGACACCGCTCAGAACTTCGGTTTCGATCACCCCGGGCGAAAGCACGACCACGCGGACGTCATAGTCGGAAAGATAGTCGCGCAGCGACTCCGACACGGCGTGAACGAAGAATTTCGTCCCGCAGTAAACCGTATGGTCCGGATAGACCTTCCGGCCAGCGATCGAACTCATCATGAACAGCGTTCCATGACGGCGCGCCATCATGCCCGCCATCACGGCGTGGACCGAATTCAGCACGCCCTTCGTGTTGATGTCGATCATCTCGTCCCATTCCTCGGGCGGCTGGCGGCCTATATCGGCAAGACGCGCGATGCCGGCATTGGCAAAGAGCATGTCGACCGGTCCGTATTCGGCTTCCGCCTCCTTCACGGCGGCCGCAATTGCGGCGCGGTCCCGGACATCAACCTGCCGGGCCATACTGTCAGGCAGGTTCAGCGCCTCCATGCGCTCCAGACGGCGGGCCATCATGAGAACAGGATGGCCGGCGCGCGAAAACACCTTGGCGACCGCTTCGCCGATACCAGAACTGGCTCCTGTCACTGCTACGAGCTGTTTTCCAGCCATTGTTTTTCCTCATGGGAATTGTCGATACCCGGGGTGGCGGCCCAAGGCCGCCACCCCGGAACACTCAGCCCTTGGCGACGAGATCGTCGACCTGGGTTTTCAGGGCGTCGAGCGACTCCTTGGCCGAGCCCGACTGGCCGGCGAAGTATTTGCCCAGCGCAACCGGGATCATATCGCTCGAGAGTTCTGCCCACGCCGGCAGGTCGGGCTCGGATCCCATGTAGTTGGCGATGGTGTCGCGCACGACCGGCAAATGGCGGGTCGTGCCGGCGCCGACACGCGCATTGGCCAGCACGCGCGGATCATCATAGACGCTGGTGCGCGTTGGCCCCGTACCGCCGCCAAGAACGGTTATCAGCGCCTGGGTATCGGCTGAGGTCGCCCACTGCATGAAGATCCAGGCAGCGTCTGGGCTCTTCGAGTATTTCGACACCGCGAGCGAAGAACCGCCCTGGTGACCAACGCCTGGAATTTCGCCGAATCCGGTCTGTTCGACCGTGCGTAGCGTGGCGGCAGGTTTCGGTGGAACCATCGCTTCCATCAGACCGGAGACCTTGGAAGCCTTGGGATCGTCGAAGAACGGGAAGAATTCGCCCCAAGACAGCATCGAGGCGGCGACGCCCTGGCCGACCGACTGGCCCTCGCCATCCCATGTCCAGCCGTCGACGCCGGGCGGCATCGTCGCCTTGAGCTTGTCCCAGTAGGCCATGGCGGCCAAGCCAGCTTCGTCATTGCCGGTGAATTTGCCGTCGGGGCCGAAAATCGAACCGCCATGGCCCCAAAGCCACGCCGTCCAATCGCATTCGAGGCTGTAATGGCCCGATTTCATCTGGCCGCTGGTGCCGTACATGTTCGGGCCCTTGGCGTCGGTGATCGCCGCAGACGCCTTCAGCAAATCGTCCAGCGTGGCCGGAGGCGGCAGCTTGAGCTCGTCCCAGACGTCCTTGCGGTACTGCATGATGAAGATCGGGATGTCATAGGGCACGCCGACCATGCGGTCCTCGTACATGGCGATACCGTCGACGAGCGGCTTCAGGAAGTCGTCGATGTTGTAGTTCGGCATTGCCAGATCAGCGTTCTTGAGCTGCTCGCGCGGATCGAAGACGTCCTGGCTGAAGCTCGCCGCCCAGCTCTGGTCGATATAGTAGAGGTCGTAAGTGCCGAGGCTCGACGCCACGTCGAGCGTCAGCTTCTGCAGCACCTGCTCGAGCGGCAGAACTTCGATCTCGACCTTGATGCCGGTAGCCTCCTCGAAATACTGCTTGAGCTGCGTGGCGATGGCATTCGACGGCGGCGTCGATTCGGTGGCGAGACGAAGGGTCGTTCCGGCAAAGGGCTTGCCGACATCCGAGAGCCACTTGGTGATTTCGGCGCTGGGCTTCAGTTCCTGTTCCTGAGCCGATGCCTGGCTGATGCCGTAGAACGGACGTCGTCCCAGGCCCATGCCGAGCGCGCCGGCGCCGAGGCCGAGAATGCTTGCTGCGCGAAGAAACGAGCGCCGGTCCATCTGTCCGCGAACGAAGCGATCGGTGACAGAGGCAAGATGCGCCTTTCTGATGCTGTCTTTCATGGTCTACTCCTCCGGTTTAATTCGCGATTTTCACAAGGCTGCGAATTCGAGCCTCCCATCTATTGTTTCAACGATCCCATCGTGAGACCGCGCACGAGGTGCTTTTGAACCAATAGAATGAAGATGAAAGCGGGAATGATGGATGCGGCGCCAAGCGCGGCCATGTTGCCCCAAGCGGTGCCGATCGAGGTGACGAAGGTCGAGGAGACGACAGGCACGGTCTTGACAGACGTGGTGGTCAGGGTCAGCGCAAACAGGAATTCGGTCCAGCTGAAGATGAAGCAGAGGACCGCCGTGGCGGCGATGCCGCCCTTGGCCATCGGCAGCACGATCCGCCGGAAGATCATGAAGCGGCTGGCGCCATCGACAATGGCGCTCTCGTCGATCTCCGACGGAATGTCGTCGAAGAAGCTCTTCATCAGTAGGACGGCGAGCGGCAGGTTCATCAGCGCGTGGATCAGCACCATGCCGGTATAGGTGTCGATGAGACCGAAATTCTTGTAGATGAAGAACATCGGAACCGCGACCGCGACGGGTGGCATCATGCGCGTCGACAACACCCATCCGACAAAACTGTGCCGGCCGCGGAAGTTCATTCGCGATAGGGCATAGGCGGCAAGCGTGGCGATGGCGACGGCGAGCACGGTCGACAGCGTCGCGATCACGATCGAATCCCAGACGCGAGGCGCCATGTAGAAGTTGCCGCCGCCCGGCGTCACGGTGATGCCGCCGCTGCCCAGCGAAATCCCGAACACCTTCTGGAAATTGTCGAAGGTCGGCGTGAAGGCGATCAGTTTTGGCGGCCGGTTGAAGATGTCATTGCCGTGTTTGAACGCCACCGACGTCCAGTAGTAGATCGGAAAGAAGAAGACTGCGACCACAACCCAGGCGGCGATGGTGCGAAGCATGCGCGTTGAGAAGGAGCCGTTCATTTTACCATCCCACCTTGGCGATACGGATGAAGAGATTGGCAATGACCAGGATGATCACCAGAGTGACGAGACTGAGCGTGGCTCCATAGCCCCATTTTACGAAGCTGAACGTCTGCTGCCATGCATAGAGGGACAGCGAGTAGGTCGACGCTCCCGGCCCGCCGGACGTCATGACGAAGACATAATCGAAGACGCGGAAGAGATCGATGCCGCGGACCAGCACGGCGATCGCGATCACCTTCGACATCATCGGCAGGGTGATGCGCCGGAAAATCTGGAACGACGACGCGCCGTCGATCATTGCGGCCTCGTAAGGCTCCGGCGGCAGCGCCCTGAGACCGGCAAGGAAGATGAGGACCATGAACGGCGTCCACTGCCAGATTTCCGCGACGAGAACGCCGGCTAGCGCGGTCGACGCCGTGGCGAGGATAGGGTTGTTCGGATTGAGCAGGCCGATCGACTGCAGGAGGTAGCTGATCACCCCGAACTGCGGGTCCTCCATCAGCAGATACATCATGCCGACGATGGCCGGCGGGATGACAAGCGTCATTGTCAGGACGCCGCGCAAGAATCCGAAACCGAAGCCGTCGCTGTCGAGGAGCAGCGCGATCGCCATGCCGAGCACCAGTTCAAAGACCAGTGCGATGGCGAAATAGGTGAAGGTGATGACGAGCGACTGCCAGAACCGCGTGTCGTTCCAGAGCTGCACCCAGTTTTCCGTTCCGACGAATTCGAGCGCCCGTCGGCGCGGGACGAACTCATGGAAGCTCAGCCAGATGTTGTAGATCAGGGGGTAGACCGTGAAGACAAGCAGGATCGCCACCAGCGGCAGCAGCCAGGGCAGCGGGTGATCCGAAACGACGAAACGTCTGGCTTTGGCAACCCGCACGCGTTCCTCCCGAACCGCTTCGTTTTGCGATGCACAAATGTTCATATATTGTGCATTTGTTCAAATGCTATATTGTCGTCCTGTCTGTGGCAAGCACTTGTTGGCCGGCTACAGCGGCATTCGGATGGGTGCGCCACCAGCATCGGAGGACCCTCATGACGTCGATCGGTCTCCTGGCACGGGTAGCCCATCAGTATTTCGTGTTGGGCGAAACGCAGCAGGCCATCGCCGAGCGGCTGCAGATCAACCGCACCAAGATCCACAGGTTGCTGGCCGAGGCGAAGGAGCGCGGCATCGTCTCGATCCGCATCAACGCCGGGACGTCCCAGGCGCTCGAAATGGAAGAACAGCTCAGGCGGAAGTACCGGCTCGACATCTGCAGCGTCACACCGAACGATACCGGGTCGGAGCTCGGGCTCTCCGAAGTGATCGGCATCTATGCCGCGCAGACCGTCGAGACG
>NZ_RZSX01000264.1:0-7272 GCF_004023105.1 Mesorhizobium sp. M5C.F.Ca.IN.020.32.2.1
GGTGTAGAAGCCATGCAAGACGCCTCATTTGAGGTCACCTGTCGTATCTAGCTGCTTGCCGGACCACTATGTGAAGCGAGCGCTATTGGCTGCCTCTGCGATGCGGGAATTGGCAGCGGACGTCTCACGATCAAACAGGCATCTGCTTGTAGAATTCTTTTAATCGTGAAGCGGCGCGAGTGCGCTATCCGTTGAGGTGAGCAAGGCCGGCGCCCTGGGTGAGCTCTGGTGTCGGGTGGTGGAAAGTACAGGGGGAGCTGTGTGGCCACCTCTTTCTCGGCCTCGACGATGTGCGAAGGAGCCTGTGCGGCGAACGGGCCGACGCCCCAGGCTCAGAACCTGGGCGAACCTAACTCCCGCCAAAGGACAGCCCAGAGCTGGATACACGAAAAAGATACTGAACCCGCGAATCAGATTCTGATCAATCGTCGTGTCTGAGCTCCGCTCGGGCTCTTACGGAGATAATCGAGCGGCCCGGCAACGGCCGCGCGTGCCGCGGGCGTGAGCTTTGCGCTTCGTCAGAAGTGCCTCGAGCGTGACGACGATAATTGACCAGCCATATGGAACGCATTCGCCCAGTTATCCAAAGCGTGGATACCTTTCATCTAAACAAAGGATTTTACCGTTTTTGCTGCAGGTCCCATAGAAGCGCTTCAAGTTGGAAAGATAGGTAGTTCCGATGGTTGCGTTGGATCCGAGGAGCATCATCTGGTGTGCGGGGCGTACAAAGTCAGTCGCATCTGCATTGCGGCTTGGTCTTTCGGCGGTCTCCACAAGTTACGCCCCGTTGGGGCGACGCCAATTATTTAACCAATGCTTGGACATTTATCTCAACCGGACAGCTACAAGGTGAGGTCTTCCATGCGCCCGAATGTCGAGTGGAAGTTGTGCTGGGAAAATGAGTTGCAACTGGCCGACCATGTCGAACTCTCCGACTTTTTTCGAAAGACCTATGGACGGACTGGCGCCTTCAACGCGGAGCCATTCGAAGGCGGCCGCAGTTGGGCCGGCGCGAGGCCGGAATTCCGCGCAATCGGCTACGACGCGCATGGGGTAGCGGCTCACATCGGCATGCTGCGGCGCTTCATCAAAGTTGGCGAGGTCGACTTGATCGTCGCTGAATTGGGCCTGTACGCGGTTCGTCCGGATCTTGAAGGGCTCGGAATCGGTTTTTCGATGCGCGTGGCGTACCCAGTGCTCCATCAGTTGGGTGTTCCATTCGCTTTCGGCACGGTTCGGCACGCGCTGCGAAACCATGTCGAAAGATTCTGCAGAGCCGGCCTCGCGAACATTGTGTCGGGCGTTCGCGTACGGTCGACCCGTCCAGACGTGCATCCCGACCTGCCGCCCACGCGCCTGGAAGACGTACTCGTGTTGGTTTCGCCGATCGGACGCTCGATGGACGAGTGGCCGTCCGGTACCCTGATCGACCGGAACGGTCCGGAACTATGAAGCCTCTGGACTACATATGCGAAGGGCAGAGTGACAATGCCGATGGCATTGCAGAGCGCAGCGTCTATCTGACGTTTGACGACGGTCCCAATTCATTTTTCACACCGCAGATACTCAATGTGCTGGCGCAACATCAGGTGCCGGCGACCTTCTTCGTTGTTGGGGCCTACGCGGCCGACGAGCCGGAACTCGTTCGCCGAATTATTACAGACGGGCACGGTATAGCCAACCACACGATGACTCATCCGGACCTGGCTAAATGCGGGCCCGTCGAAGTCGACCGCCAGATAGTTGAGGCAAACAGAGTCATAGGGATGGCTTGCCCGCAGGCCATGGTTCGGTACTTTCGTGCACCGTATGGCATCTGGACCGAAGAAGTAATCGCTGCATCAGCGGGTGCGGCATTGGCGCCCGTCCATTGGTCCATTGATCCACGCGACTGGTCTCGCCCCGGCGTTGACGCCATCGTCGACAGAGTGCTCGCCGATATCCGGCCGGGCGCAATCGTGCTGTTGCACGACGGGTGCGCTCCCGACGAATTGCAACCAGGCAATCAAGCCAGTCTGCGCGACCAGACGGTGACAGCGTTGTCACGCCTAATTCCAGAATTGCACGGCCGCGGATTTGTAATCCGATCACTTCCTCAACATCCCTGAACAAACAGAGATCCTATGGACCTTCTCACCACAGCCAGTACTGTTGCCGTTTCGTCTTATGCGGTGCTCTCGACTGTTTACAGAGGCATGCAAGCGGTCTACTCCCAACCGGAAAATGTTACGCCGCCGTCGGAAAGCTTGTTCGGATCCGACCGTTGGCCGAGCGTGGATGTCATCATCCCCTGCTACAATGAGGACCCGCGCACACTCGCGGCGTGTTTAGCTTCCATCGCAATTCAAGATTACGCCGGAACATTTCAGGTCTATCTGGTTGACGACGGTTCTGGAAATCGTAATGCCGTCATCCCGGTACATCACGCCTACGAGGGCGACCCGAGATTCAATTTCATTCTGCTCCGCGAGAATGTTGGCAAACGCAAGGCGCAGATCGCCGCCATCCGCCGCTCATCTGGAGATTTCGTGCTCAGCGTCGACTCTGACACGACACTTGCGTCCGACGTGATCACGAAGCTTGCAGTAAAAATGCGGGATCCCATGGTCGGAGCGGCCATGGGCCAGCTGACGGCATACAACCGCAGCGACACTTGGTTGACCCGATTGATCGATATGGAATACTGGCTGGCTTGCAATGAGGAGCGCGCGGCGCAAGGTCGCTTTGGTGCGGTCATGTGCTGCTGCGGCCCATGTGCAATGTACCGCCGGTCTTGTCTCCTTTCTCTGCTGGATCAATACGAGACGCAGCTGTTCAGGGGGAAACCAAGCGACTTCGGTGAAGACCGTCATCTTACGATCCTCATGCTGAAAGCAGGCTTTCGAACCGAGTACGTTCCAGGTGCCGTCGCGGCGACAGTCGTTCCGGACAAGATGGGACCTTATTTGCGCCAACAACTCCGCTGGGCACGGAGCACTTTCCGGGACACGATGCTTGCGCGAGGTCTACTGCGTGGCCTGGATCGCTATCTAACTTTGGATGTGATGGGAGAGAATCTCGGCCCATTGTTGCTCGGCATCGCGGTAGTAACGGCGCTCGGTGAGCTACTATTTTCACATACAGTAAATTGGTGGACGGTGCTGGCTATTGTCACCATGACCATAATCAGATCTACGGTGTTATCTTTCCGCACTCGGCAGCTTCGATTCATCGGCTATTCAATGCACGCGTTAATCAGGATATTCCTGTTGATCCCCTTGAAGGCTTACGCCCTGTGTACATTGAGCAATAGCGATTGGCTGTCGCGTAAAAGTGTTCCCCTGCCCAACAGAAGCACAAAGGAAATCACAAGCGCGACGCCGCTTGCCGGAGCAAATGCTGCGGGCAATTCTGGAATTGCGGAGTCACTTCATACTGCAGATCTTTCGCTCACAGCTGGTGAAGTCTGACGGCCTTGCAGCGCCGGGTGACCGAGTAAGTTGTGTCAGTCGACACGTGGTGAAGCTTGTCGAGTTACCTATGGTCAGAACGGGAACTATCTGGAAGCGACACGTGGCATCTTGACGTTAATTCTTTGGCGGAAGCGATACACGCGTCGCTCCGGCCGCGACTTTCCAAAGGTGCCATCTCAAGGCGGTGGCCTGCTCTGAACCAGATTCGTAAGTAAGCTGCCGGTGGCCAATCGGACTCATTCCGCTTGAGATAGACGCATGTCCAATGTAGCAATCGACCTTACCGGCGTAACCAAATTATTCGGAAACAAGCTCGTTGTGGACGGGCTGTCCTTCACCGTTGCATCGGGAGAGTGCTTCGGTCTGCTGGGGCCGAACGGCGCAGGCAAGAGCACGATTGCGCGTATGCTCCTCGGTATGACCCGGCCTGACGCGGGTGATATAACAGTCCTCGGTCTACCAGTGCCGGCACGCAGCCGCTTGGCCCGCAAGGGCATAGGCGTGGTCCCGCAGTTCGACAATCTCGACCTGGAATTTACGGTACGTGAGAACCTGTTGGTGTTCGGGCGCTACTTCGGCATGAGAACAAGAGAGATCAACGCCGTCATCCCACGGCTCCTCGAGTTCGCTCGCCTTGAGAGCAAGGCGGATTCACGTGTCGGCCTGCTATCCGGCGGGATGAAGCGGCGCCTGACGCTGGCACGTGCTCTGATCAACGACCCCCAGTTGCTTGTGATGGATGAGCCCACGACCGGCCTCGACCCGCATGCCCGCCATCTGATCTGGGAGCGACTTCGTTTCCTGCTGGCGAGCGGAAAAACGATCATTTTGACCACCCATTTCATGGAAGAGGCTGAGCGGCTTTGTGATCGGCTGTGTGTTCTCGAGCGGGGACGCAAGATCGCCGAGGGCAGTCCTCATGCGCTGATCGACGAGTACATTGGGTGCAACGTGATCGAGATCTTCGGCGGCAATCCACAGGAGCTGATTTCGCTGATCAGGCCGTACGTTCAGCGTATCGAGGTAAGCGGCGAGACGCTCTTTTGCTATGCGCCTGATCCGGAGGATGTGCGCATCCAGCTTCGCGGTCGAGCGGGTCTGCGTATTCTGGAGCGTCCACCCAGTCTGGAGGACGTTTTCTTGCGGCTAACCGGACGTGAGATGGAGAAGTGAGCAATGGGTGAACGTCTTGCGGCCGCTCTACCCGCCAACGCCTGGAACTGGATCGCGGTGTGGCGCCGCAATCATTTGGCATGGAAGAAGGTGGCATTTGCTTCAATGCTCGGCACCCTTGCTGATCCGATGATTTACCTTTTCGGGCTCGGCACTGGCCTTGGACTGTTGGTAGGCCGCATCGAAGGTGCATCCTACATCGCTTTTCTGGCAGCCGGCATGGTTGCGACAAGCGCGATGACAGCATCGACCTTCGAAACAATTTACGCGGTTTTCGGTCGAATGCGCGATCAGGGCACTTGGGAAGCAATCTTGCACACACAACTTACCCTCGGCGACATCGTTCTCGGTGAATTGACCTGGGCAGCCACAAAGGCCTTTCTGGCCGGTACGACAATTGCGATTGTTGCCGCCGCGCTAGGTTATGCCGCGTGGACGTCGGTTCTCTACGTGCTGCCGGTCATCGCTCTCACCGGGTTCGCCTTTGCGAGCCTGGCCATGCTCGTCATCGCGCTCGCGCCCAGTTATCACTATTTTATTTTCTATCAGACGCTTGTCATCACACCTATGCTGTTCCTTTCGGGCGCGGTTTTTCCAGTCGGCCAATTGCCAGGAGTGTTTCAGCAGATTGCGGCCTTCTCGCCGCTGGCGAATTCTATCGATCTAATCCGTCCGGTGATGCTCGGCCGCCTGGGCGACAATGTAGGGCTGCATATAGGCGCACTTTGCATGTTCGCTGTATTGCCTTTTTTTGTGTCGGCTGGACTGTTTCATCGACGACTAATGCGTTGACGCTTACCTACGCCCATCAACGAGAAGGAGGTCCGCAATGCCGGATTGCAAACTGCCCACAGCGGCCCGGAGGCATGCGTGTGCCAGGAATCGCGAGTGGTACAACAACGCCGAAGCCGGGCGCCACCCAGCCGCTGCAGGCACGCGCCCATCTTCGCGACCACACCTCGGAGTACAGGCTGGGTGGTGAGGCGCGGACCCACCCGGAGCGTTCAAGCGATAGCAGCCAAGCTTCTTGTGCGCGTCCCCAGACCGTCGCGGCCATTATTTAGTTGGATACACATGCAATGACCCACAACGAACCAACTCCTGAGCCTTTTGTGATCCTTGCTATGCCAAGGACCGGAACACACTATTTAGAAGAATTGCTAAACGAGCATCCGACCGTTTTGAGTAACGGTGAGTTGCTAAACGAATATGATCCCAATTGGCCCAGCACGGATCGCCTGCTAGGCACGGATCGCGAGCTTCTTGAGCTTGCCTATGTGCGCTGCCCTATGCGCGACTACAAGAATGTGACGCATCTTGGCTGCAAGATCAATGAACCTCAGTTTCGCGAGCGTCCAGCATTCTTTGCGGAATTAGCTCGTTGGCCAGCACTCAAGGTCATCCTCGTTGTTCGCCGAAACGTATTGGAATCGCTCCGTTCCTTTGTGCAGGCCAGGGAAAGCGGTCAGTGGCTGAAGTTCAGCTCGGACAACGATACCGCTCGGCCACCGAGCGTCAGGTTGTCAATCGCTGACTGTGAGGCTTATTTCAAAGCCGCCGACGATTTTCACGCTCGCGTTATGGACTCCTTCACGTCGACCAACCTGCTTGTAATGGAATACGAGAGCCTTCTTCATGAACCTGCCCAATGCTTGGGAGCGGTTTGGGATTTCCTGGGCGTTCCAGCGCTTGAGCCATCAGATAACGCCATCCTGCAGCGCCAGGAAACGCGACCGCTGGATCAAACGGTGGAGAACTTTGACGAGTTGCGGATTCACTTCGCACGCGGACCTTATTCAAGATTTTTTGACCTCGGAGATTCGATGCGCTCCTACGCTTAATCGCTTGTCCCGCGTGCTCTGATGGGCGTGTAGGATATCCTACAGTTTGCGCGCATTCCGTCGCAAAACTGACCAACCAAAGTCACCAAGACGACAGATATCGGCCGGCATTCGATCTGCGGCGAACATCAAAGGCACGGCCGCAAGGCGACCTGGTCAATTCCCTCTCTGGCGAAGCACTTCTTCACGCGATCTTTGGCGAGCCTTGAGTGCAAATTCCGGCAAAGGTGGAGGGTTCCAGTGCGCAACCCGCACCAATCTCGCTGGACGGGACAGGCCTCCAGTTGGCACGGCGCTTGCTCCGAGATGACAGCAGCGCTCGACCGGAGCGCAGCATGGGAGAAGGAGGAGCCCCCACCCCGATCCGGTCAGGGAGAGAGAAACGGTGTTGGTTCCAAAAGTCCCCCGCGCGATCGCAGCGCCCCGCAAGCGCCATTTTGCCCGGACCTACGTGCAGGTGCTTGCCGCCATAGTCCTGGGTGCCGCAATTGGCTATCTCTATCCGGAAACCGGCCAGAGCCTGAAGCCGCTCGGCGATGCCTTCATCAAAGTCGTCAAGATGATTATCGCACCTGTCATCTTCCTGACAATTGCGACCGGCATTGCCGGCATGAGCGATCTGCAGAAGGTCGGCCGAGTTGCCGCCAAGGCGATGGTTTATTTCCTCACCTTCTCGACGCTTGCACTCGTTGTCGGACTGATTGTCGCGAATATCGTTCAGCCTGGCGCCGGCCTCAACATCGATCCGGCCTCGCTCGATGTCCAAGCCGTTAAGGGCTATGTGGCCACGGCTCACGAGCAGTCCG
>NZ_RZSX01000265.1:0-7252 GCF_004023105.1 Mesorhizobium sp. M5C.F.Ca.IN.020.32.2.1
GGGTAGCGTATTTTTCGGCGATCTGCTGAGCCGATCCGCGGATCTTCACATCCGGACCGTTGCTCTCGTAGTTGCGCGTCAGGGGATTAGGGCCCTTGCGGTTATTGTTGTTGTTATTGCCGCCGCCATTGTTGTTGCGACCGCGCATGCGCCTGTTCTGCTGTTGTGGCCTCATTCGACTCTCTTCAATTTTGAATTTTCGAAAACTTTTTCACGAACGGAGGCGCCCATGCAGCCAGCCGTTTCGTCTCTTCACCGGCGTTCGCCCGCATCGATTGCGTTGGCGCCACGTGTCATCCTGTTCCGGTTACATCACTTGTCGGACGATTCCCGCACGAAGCTTGGGCGTCGTTTGCGCAAGAAGGCAGCTATTTCCAAGGAAACCGAATCGCTAAGAGCACTGCCTGCTTCGTCTCATCCGGTTAAGGCGACCCTAGCCGCATTCCCCGGCATTGCCAAGCGCTTTTTTCGCACTGCATCACGGCTTTGTCAGTTCAAAGATCAGAACCCTCTCGTTTCCGCCAAAGTCGCGGAATACCCCCGCCGGCACATAGCCGGCTGCGAAGAATATGCCCGTGACCTCTTTGCGTTGGGTGTGGCCGATCTCGACCGCAATCCTGCCCTCGGCTTCCAAAAAACCTGCCGCCTCGGCGGCGATGATCCTGTAGGGACTCAGACCATCCACGCCGCCGTCGAGGGCTTGGCGTGGATCGAAATCGCGGACTTCGTGCTGCAGATTTTCAATGTCTATGGATGCTATATAGGGAGGGTTAGCGGCAATTACATGGTATCGGCCAAAAACTTTTTCGAACCAGTCGGATTTGAGCACCTGGAACCGGTCGGCTAACCCCAATTCCCTGGCATTGCGCATGGCGGTTGCCAGCGCGCCTTGCGAAATATCGACACCGGTAGCGACCGCCGCCGGAACGGCGCTGAGCAGCGCCAGCGCGATGGCGCCGGTGCCGCTGCCGAGATCGAGGATGCGGCATTGGCCTTGCCGTTCCGCTGTCGCCTTCACGAAGGGCAGCACCGCTTCGACCAGCGTCTCGGTGTCCGGTCGCGGCTCAAGCGTTTCCGGTGACAGCGACAGGCGCAAGCCGTAGAATTCGCGATAACCCAGGATGCGATGCACCGGCTCGCCGGCGATCCGCCGCCTCAGGGCTGAATCGATCGCGGCAATCGCGCCGGCATCGACCCTGCATTCGGGATCGGCGATGGCTTGTGTGCGGGTCGTGCCGGAAATATGTTCGACGATCAGCCTTGCATCCAGCGCCGGATCGGCGACTGCGGCCGCGGCAAGGCGTGCCCGCGCCGCTTTCAGCAGTGGCCCTAACGTACCGGGCAGACTGTCAGCCATCGAGGCCGATATCGGCGAGCAGCTTCGACTGGTGGTCGGCAATCAGCGCGTCGATGACCTCGTCGAGTTCGCCCATCATCACCCGGTCGAGCTTATAGAGCGTCAAATTGATGCGATGGTCGGTGACGCGGCCCTGCGGGAAATTATAGGTGCGGATGCGCTCCGAGCGATCGCCCGAACCGACCTGCGATTTGCGCGATTCGGAGCGTTCCTCGTCAGCCTTGCTGCGCTCGAGGTCGTAAAGCCTGGCGCGCAGGATCTGCATGGCTTTCGCCCGGTTCTGGTGCTGCGACTTCTCCGCCTGCACCACCATGATGCCGGTCGGCAGATGTGTGATGCGCACCGCCGAATCGGTGGTGTTGACGTGCTGGCCACCCGAACCCGAGGCGCGCATCGTGTCGATGCGGATGTCTTCGGCCCTGATGTCGATGTCGACCTCTTCCGCTTCGGGCAGCACCGCAACCGTCGCGGCCGACGTATGGATACGCCCGCCGGCCTCGGTCGCCGGCACGCGCTGCACACGGTGCACACCGGACTCGAATTTCAGATGGGCGAAGACCCCCTTGCCCGAAATGGTGGCGATGATTTCCTTGTAGCCGCCGACCTCGCCCTCGCTGGCCGACACCGTCTCGAAACGCCAGCCGCGTGCCGCAGCATAGCGTTCGTACATGCGGAACAGGTCGCCAGCAAAGAGAGCCGCCTCGTCGCCGCCGGTGCCGGCGCGGATTTCGAGGATGGCGTTCTTGTCGTCTGCGGCATCCTTGGGCAGAAGCAGGATCTGGATGTCCCTCTGCAGCGCCTCGATGCGTTCCCTGACCTCGGGCAGATCGGCCTCGGCCAATGCCCGCATTTCGGCATCGGTGCTTTTGTCGGCGAGCATCGCCTGCAAGTCGGCCTGTTCATGCTCGGCGGTACGCAGCTCCCTGATCTTTGCCACCATCTCCTGCATGTCGGCATATTCCGACGCCATCTTGACATAGGCGTCCGCCGCCGGCCCGGCCGACATCTGCGCTTCGAGCATATCGAAACGCTTGACGACTTGATCCATACGGTCGCGGGGCAGGTTGATCATGGCGAAGGTCTACAACGGAATGGAGCGGTCGTCGGCAAAGGCTTGCAGCAGCGCCCGCATCGGCAACCCGTGGGCCGGCGCCATGAGATTGTCGTCGAAGAACGTCTCCAGCTCGGCCAGCGGCAGTTCCGTCAGCATCGCCTTGACCGGACCGATCGAAGCCGGCGACATCGAGATCGACCGGTAGCCAAGGCCGATCAGCGCCATCGCCGAGATCGGCTTGCCCGCCAGCTCGCCGCACAAGGTCACCGAGGTTTGATTGCGCACCCCGGCGTCGGCAATCTGCTTCAGAACGCGCAGGAACGGCGTCGACAGCGCATCGAAACGGTCGGAGAGCTGCGTGTTGCCGCGATCGACCGCCATAACGAACTGGAACAGATCGTTCGAGCCGACCGAGACGAAATCGACGGCCTTCATCAGCTCGTCGAGCTGGAACAGCAGCGACGGCACTTCCAGCATGGCCCCGAGCTTCAGGCTGGTCGGCAGATGATGGGCAAAACGCGACAGATGCCGCACCTCGCGATCGATGATTTCGCGCGCCTGTGCGATCTCGCCGAGCTCCGTCACCATAGGAAGCATCAGCTTCAGTTCACGCCCACCGCAGGCCTTTAGAAGCGCGCGGATCTGGGTGCGCAACAGGCCCGGCCGGTCGAGCGTCAGGCGGATGGCGCGCCAGCCGAGCGCCGGGTTCTCTTCCTGGATCGTGTCCTTGAAGTAGGGCAGCACCTTGTCGCCGCCGATATCGATGGTGCGGAAGGTCACCGGCTTGCCGCGCGCCGCGTCGAGCACGTCGCGGTAGAGCCGTTCCTGGGCTTCCGCACGCGGAAAGGTCGAGGCGACCATGAATTGCAGCTCGGTACGGAATAGGCCGATGCCGGCGGCGCCCGCCTCCGCAAGCTGCGGCAGATCGACGGCCAGGCCCGCATTCATCAAAAGGTCGACTTGGACGCCGTCCTTGGTCACCGACGGCTTCTTGCGCAGTTCGCGATAGACCTCCTGCCGCCGCGCCCGGAAGCGGACCTTTTCGGCATAGGCGGCTTCGAGGTCGGGCTGAGGGCGCAGATGGATCGCACCTTCTTCGCCGTCGACAATGATCGCGTCGCCGTTTTCCGCCATGGAAACGGCGCCCCTCATCTGGCCCGCTACCGGTATGCCCATGGCCCGCGCCACGATAACGACGTGGCTGGTCGCCGCGCCGTCCTCGAGCACCAGCCCGCGCAGCTTGTCTCTGGGATAATCGAGCAGTTCGGCAGCCCCCATCGAGCGGGCGACGATGATGGCGTCCTTCGGTAGCGAGGCCGCGACATCGTCCGGCCCTCGCCCCATCAACTGGCGTAGCAACCGATTGGCGAGATCGTCGAAATCGCTCATTCGCTCGCGCAGATACGGATCGGTCATGTGCAGCATGCGGGCACGCATGTCGCTCTGCACTTTTTCCACCGCTGCTTCCGCCGTCAGGCCGTTGCGGATCGCCTCTTCCAGCCGGCGCACCCAGCCGCTGTCGTTGGCGAACATGCGATAGGCTTCGAGCACCTGGCGATGCTCGCCCTCGAAGGCGACTTCGCGGCGTTCCAGCATGTCGTCGATGGAGAGCCTGAGCGATCCGAGGGATGCATCGAGCCGCTTGATCTCCTCATCGCTGTCCTCGTTGAACAGATTGGTGACGACGATGCGCGGCTCGTGCAGCACGACATGACCGAGCCCGACGCCTTCGTTGAAGGACAGGCCGGTAAAGCTCACCGGGCGGCGCAGGTCGAGTTCGAGCCCGGGCCGGGTCAGCCGGGCAAGGTCGCCGGTGGCGATCATCTCGGCGATCACCATCGCCGTCGTTTCCAGCGCCTCGACCTCGTCGTCGCGATAGTGGCGCATGGTCTTGTTCTGGACGACCAGCACACCGAGCGTGCGCCCTGCCCTGAGCACCGGCACGCCGAGGAAGGAATTGTAGATCTCTTCCCCCGTCTCCGGCAGATAGGCGAAGGCTGGATGTTCCTGCGCATTGGAGAGATTGAGCGGCCGTGCTGAGGCCGCGATCGTGCCGACGAGGCCTTCCCCCAGCCTGAGCTGCGCCAAATGGACGGCGTTCGGGTTCAGACCCTCGGTGGCATAGAGTTCGAGCACTGAATCGGCGCGCAGCACATAGAGCGAGCACACTTCGGCGACCATATTGGCGGCAATATCGCGCACGATGCGGTCGAGCCGCTCCTGCGGCTCCAGCGGCTCCTGCATGAGCTCGCGGAGCCGTTTCAGCAAAACGCGCGGGCCACTGGCCGTATCACGCATCGCGGCTTGTTCTCCAATGGACATTTTGCCCGCCGCAGTTTCTCCCGCGGCCGGCGCTCACGCAACAACTCAATTAGAGCGCCATGCGTCCAATTGGACGCCAAAGGACGCTCTAAGACTTTCGATCTGCTGCATCGTGCTTTCCGAAGTCGACTCTCGGGCCGATGCAATCTGCTACTGCTTATCCAGACCGTAGACGGAATGCAAAGTGCGAACCGCAAGTTCGGTGTAGGGACCGTCGATCAGGATCGAAATCTTGATCTCGGAGGTGGTGATCGCACGGATGTTGATCGCCTTGTCGGCCAGCGCCTTGAAAGCGGTGGCGGCGACGCCCGCATGGCTCCTCATGCCGATGCCGATGACCGAGACCTTCGACATGCCGGCTTCCGACTGCACGACGTCGTAGCCGATCGTGGTTTTCAGCCGCTCGAGCACGGCAAGCGCCTTGTCGACATCGCCGGACGGCACGGTGAAGGTCATGTCGGTGAACTTGCCGTCCTCGGAAATGTTCTGGACGATCATGTCGACATTGATGTTGGCCTCGGCCAGCGGCCCGAAAATGCCGGCGGCGACGCCCGGCCGGTCGCCGACACGGCGCAATGAAATCTGCGCTTCGTCCTTGGCATAGGCAATTCCGGTGACGACCTGCTGTTCCACGATCTCTTCCTCGTCGCAAATAAGCGTTCCGGGCGGATTGAGCACATCCCCCATTCCGGGCGCGTCGGGATCGTCGAAGGACGACCGCACGAAAGTACGCACCCTGTGCACCATGGCAAGCTCGACCGAGCGTACCTGCAGGACCTTGGCGCCGAGAGAGGCCATTTCAAGCATTTCCTCGAAGGAAATCTTGGCCAGCCGCCGCGCTTTCGGCTCGATGCGCGGGTCTGTGGTGTAGACCCCATCGACATCGGTGTAGATGTCGCAGCGGTCGGCCTTGACCGCCGCCGCGATGGCAACAGCACTGGTGTCGGAACCGCCGCGGCCGAGCGTGGCGATGCGATTGTCCGGGCCGATGCCCTGAAAGCCGGCGACCACCGCCACCTGGCCCTCGCCGAAGCGCTTGATCAGGAACGCGCCGTCAATGTCGAGAATGCGCGCCGCGCCATGCGCATTGTCCGTCTTGATCGGGATCTGCCAGCCTTGCCAGGAGCGGGCATGGACGCCCATGTTCTGCAGCGCGATCGCCAGCAGGCCGGCGGTCACCTGCTCGCCGGAGGCGACGACGACGTCATATTCGCGCGCATCGTGCATGGGCGAGGCTTCGCGCGTCCACTGCACGAGCTCGTTGGTCTTGCCGGCCATCGCCGAGACGACCACCGCAACCTCATGGCCGGCATCGACCTCGCGTTTGACATGGCGCGCCACATTGCGGATGCGGGCGATGTCGGCGACGGAGGTTCCGCCGAATTTCATCACGATGCGCGCCATGGAAGCGAAATGCCTTTGACTAGGTGCCGGACCGGCGCCCGAATAACGGAAAGGGAGCGCCCGCCTGGGCCGGTCGCCGAATTCGCGGCCTCCTTAGCCAAATGCTACGGGTTTCGCAAGGCGTGCCGCCGCTAGCCCTGGGCGACGAAGGCGACACACGAGCGCAACGCGCGTACCCGCATACCTGTCGCATAGGCGCAACGGGCAACAGTCGAAATTTGCTGCCTTGACATTCGCTGGCTCTCGGCCGACTTCCTAACGTTCGAGGAGACCACACGATGCCAGAACCCCGACGATCGACGATCGATGCCGGAGAAGTGGAGCGCTTTTCCGCCCTTGCCGCCGAATGGTGGAATCCGAACGGCAAATTCCGCCCGCTGCACAAGTTCAATCCGATCCGGCTTGCCTATATACGCGACCAGGTGGCGGCGCGCTTCGGCCGCGACCCGCGTGCGGCGCGGCCGTTCGAGGGCCTGCGCTTCCTCGACATCGGCTGCGGCGGCGGGCTGTTGTGCGAGCCGATGGCGCGGCTTGGCGCCGAAGTGGTCGGCGCCGACGCATCGGCCACCAACATCGAAGTGGCCAAGCTGCATGCGGCGGAGGTCGGCGTGACGGTGGATTACCGTGCCACGACGGCGGAGGATCTGGCTGACGCCGGCGAGAAATTCGACGTCATCCTCAACATGGAAGTGGTCGAGCATGTTGCCGACATCGACTTGTTCGTGGCCAAATGCGGCGACATGCTTAAGCCCGGCGGCATCATGTTCGTCGCCACCATCAACCGCACACTGAAGGCCCTGGGCCTGGCCATTATCGGCGCCGAATATGTGCTGCGCTGGTTGCCGCGCGGCACCCACCAGTTCGGCAAGCTGGTGCGGCCAGACGAGCTGGAAAAGGCGATAACCGGCGCTGGCCTGACCATCATCGACCGCACCGGCGTCACCTACAATCCGCTCGCCGACCGCTGGCAGCGGTCGAAGGATATGGACGTCAACTACATGGTGCTGGCGGAGAAGGCACCCGCCTGAACTTTCTCACGAAACGTCTGAACCTTCTCACGCCGCCACCTTCTCACCCGCCTTTGTGGTGATCTGGCTTTGCGCTTTGGTGGTGAT
>NZ_RZSX01000266.1:0-7248 GCF_004023105.1 Mesorhizobium sp. M5C.F.Ca.IN.020.32.2.1
GTTCCGGCATGTCCTCGCACAGGAACTGACCGCCGCTGTCGATCCGCTCGCCAAGCCCATTCCACTTGGACTCGACCCGCCCGCCGACGCGGCCGCGCGCCTCGAGCAGCACAAAATCAATGCCGGCCTTGTTCAATTCATGCGCGGCTGACAGGCCGGTAAAGCCGGCGCCGACGATGGCGACATCGGTTCGTACGGCCTGGCGCTTCAAGAGCCGGCCCTGAAGTTCTCGAAGTCCGCAATCATCCGCGGCTTGAGCTCCGGAGACAACGGTCTTGTCGAGATCATCAAAACCCCGCTCGATCGATATATTGCAGGTCGCTGGCTACTCTGCCGGGCGACACGCTTTACCCGATGGTCTTTTCCAGCATACTGATCCAGTTGCGATAGGCGATCTTCTCGATCAGCGCGCGACCGAAGCCGCGCTCGGCGAACGCATCGAGCAGCTTCGGCAGGCCGGTGACGTCGCCGATCACAGCCGGGATCATGGCGCCGTCGAAATCGGACCCGAGGCCGACGCCGTCTTCGCCCAGCGCCTGCAGCAGTGAATCGACATGGCGCACCATGATGTCGAGACTGGTATCGGCATTCATCCTGCCGTCCTCGCGCAAAAACCCGGTGGCGAAATTCAGCCCGACCAAGCCACCCGACTCGCGGATCGCGCCTAGCTGCCAGTCCGTGAGGTTGCGGGAATGGCCGCAGATCGCATGGACGTTCGAGTGGGTCGCGACCAGCGGGGCGTCACTGATCTCGGCGACGTCGCGAAACCCCTTTTCGTTGAGATGCGAAAGATCGACCATGATGCCGAGCTGGTTGCAGGCCTTGACCAGTCCCTTGCCGGCATCGGTCAGGCCAGGTCCGGTGTCGGGCGTCGAAGGGAAACGGAACGGCACGCCGTGGCCGAAAGCGTTCGGGCGGCTCCAGACGACGCCGAGCGAGCGCAGGCCGGCCCCATGCAACACGTCGAGCATCGTCAGTTCGGGGTCGATCGCCTCGACGCCTTCAATATGGAACACCGCCGCGATCGACCCTTGCGCCATCGCATTTCGCACGTCGCCGGCGCTGCGGCAGACGGTGAGCGCCGACGCTCGTTCCAGCCTGAACAGGATCGAGGCCATGGCGATGGTGGAAGCGAGCGCGTCGGCGCGCGGAATTTCGGGCGGCAAGGGCTCGGTATCGCTCGGCGCAGGTGGAACCGCACTGCGCTTGGATTTTTCGACCGGCGGCGGAAAGATCGCGAACATGCCGCCAGCAAAGCCGCCCTTTTTCGCGCGCGGCAGGTCGATGTGGCCACCCTGCGTTCCCTCGATGAACAGCTTCTCAACATCCGCGTCCTTCGACTGATGGAGCCTGAGCAGCGTATCGTTGTGGCCGTCGAAGACGGGAACGAGGTCGGTCTCGGTCATCAAGGGATCATTCGGTTCGATTGGTCGGGCGGCAATATACCTACTTAGGCAAGGCAATACCTACTAGGCAAGACAACCCACTAGGCAAGACAGGCGATCTGCGCAAATGCCACAGCGATGGGTGCCTTGTGGCTGCCCGCCCTCAACCGTCATCGCGAGCGGAGGCCTATGGGTAGGACCAGCGCTATTGCTTCAGCACGTCGGCCCATTCCTTGTGACGATGGAACTGGGCGTTGGCGAACGGACAAAGCGGGATGATCTTCTTGCCCGCCGCGCGCGCGTCCTCGACGGCTCGGGTGACAAGGCGAAGCCCGGCGCCCTGGCCGCGGAACGCATCCGGCACCTCGGTGTGGTCGATGATGATCTGGTGCTCGCCGATCTTGGTGAAGGTCATCTCCGCCTCGGCGCCATCAGGCCCGCGCAAGAGATAACGGCCTTTGGAACCGCGATCCTCCAGTTCGATCTCCGGCAATTGGTCAAGCATTGCTTACGCTCCTTCTGCCGGCGTAGCGGACAGGAACCGCCGCGCCGCCTCGATCTCGTTCGACTGCACCTCATGGCCGCCGTCGTGCCACTCCACTGTGACATCGGCGCCATCGGCGCGCAAATAGGCCTCGAGCCGCGACGTCAGGTTGGGCGGACATATCGGATCGCGCCTGCCTGCTGTGACCAGGATGCGACGGCCGGCGAGACTTCCCTCGATCTCCGGTTCGAACGGGATGAGCGGATGCATCAGCACCGCCGCGTCGAAAAGAGAGGGCGCCGCGAACACCACCGAGGCCAGGATGTTGGCGCCGTTGGAATAGCCGAGGCCAAGCACCGACGAGGGTTTTGCCGCCTCGACATGCGCCTTGACGAAACCGACCATCTTGTCCGTCGCCCGCGCCAGGTCGCCCATGTCGTAGACGCCCTCGCCGGTGCGGCGGAAAAAGCGCGCGGCACCGTGTTCCGAGACATCGCCGCGCGGCGAGACGATAGTCGCCTGCGGTCCGAGATCGCGCCCGAGCGACAGAAGCTGACTCTCGTCGGCCCCGGTGCCGTGGAAGACGAATAGCAGCGATCCATCAGGCGAACCGGGCAGTGCTTTGTAGATGTAAGCGTCCTTACTCATGGCCTTGTCCTCAGTCTTCCAGCTTCTGCAAATGTTGCTCGAGATAGGGCCTCAGATGCCGGTGCTGCGACGGCAGCTTCAGCGCCTCGCCGAGATGGGCGGTGTCCTCGTCGCGGTCGAAGCCGGGCTCGTTGGTGGCGACTTCGAACAGCACGCCGCCCGGCGTGCGGAAATAGATCGCCCAGAAATAGTCACGATCGATCACCGGCGTCACCTGATAGCCGGTGTCCATCAGCGCCTTGCGCACTTCGAGTTGCTTGGCGCGGTTTTCGACAGCGAAGGCGACGTGGTGGACGGAGCCGGCGCCGAGATCGGCAAAAGCGGCGCCCGGCAACGATTCGATATCGACGATATTGGCGCCGTTGCCGTTCTTCACCGCCAGCCTTTTTACAGTGCCGAACGTGTCGACTTCTTCATAGCCCATGAATTTCAGCAGCTCTTCGGTGGCGCCGCCATCCTTCAGCCTAAGCGCCACCGAGTGGAAGCCGCGGATCGCCTCGTCGGAGGGAACATCGCCCTTCGCCCACGGCCTCCGGGTGTCTGCCTTGTTCTCGACCAGCGCAAACCCGTCACCATCGGGACCAGCGAAGCCAAGGCGCTTCTCACCGAAGCTCTCTTCGCGCGACAGCCCGGCGACACCCTCATCGGCAAATCGCTTTTCCCAATAGGCGAGCGTGCCTTCGGGCACCGAATAGACCGTGGTGCCTACTTCGCCAACGCCGTGGCGACCGTTGCCGATATTGGGGAACGGAAAATAGGTCATCACCGAACCGGGCGTGCCGAGCTCGTCGGCGTAATAGAGATGGTAGACATCCGGCGCGTCGAAATTGACGGTTTTCTTGACCCGGCGCAGGCCGAGCTTTTTGGTGAAGAACTCATTGTTCTGACGCGCATCCCTGGCCATCGAGGTGACGTGATGCAGGCCTTTGATCTGGTCGAGCATTTTTCCTGCTCCTTTCCTTGTCCTATGCGGCCCATGCCGCGGTCCACGCCTATATGAGAACCGGCCAGCCGGCGGCAAAGGCCGCAAACACAGATGGACTGTGCTCTATAAGTGAACAATGAGGCAGATTTTGTTCACGATTTGGCGAATACCTGAGGCTTGCGTCGCCACAAAAATTAGGCTCCATGAGCGGCACGTTTTCAATGAAGGATACAGCATTGGTCAGAAAAGACAGGCGCCCGAATGTTCTCCTGATCACCTGCGACCAGTGGCGCAGCGACTGCCTGTCGGCGGCAGGCCACAAGGTGGTGCGGACGCCGAATGCCGACGCGCTCGCCGCCGAGGGTGTGCTGTTTCGAAAGCATTATGGCGGCGCGGCGCCCTGCTCGCCGGCACGCGCCTGCCTATACACCGGCCTCTACCAGATGAACAACCGAGTTTGCCGCAACGGAACCCCGCTCGACGTCCGTCACGGCAACATCGCGCTCTCGGCGCGCAGTCTCGGCTATGATCCGACGCTGTTCGGCTATACCGACGTATCGCCCGATCCGCGCACGCTGGCGCCGGGCGACCCGCGGCTAAAAAGCTATGAAGGCGTGCTGCCCGGCTTCACCGTGCGCCAACTCCTGCCGGAGCACCAGAAACCGTGGCTGTCGTGGCTCAAGGCGCGCGGCATCGAGAGCAGCGCCGGTTTTCCCGACATCCATCGCCCAGCGGACGAGATTGGAGCCGGGACCGACGGCGCGGTGACAAGCGCGCCGCCCGTCTACTCGAAGGACGAAACCCCTGCTGCTTTCCTGACCGGCGAATTCGCCCGCTGGCTTGACGAACAGGAGCGCGATACACCGTGGTTCGCGCATCTTTCCTTCCTCAGCCCGCATCCGCCCTTCATCGTGCCCGAGCCTTACAACAGGATGTATGATCCTGCAGAGGGACCGGCTTTCCACCGCGCCGTGAGCTGGCAGGCCGAGGCAGAAAGCCATCCCTACCTTGCCTATAACCTTGACCTGCAGGAGCGTTCGAATTTCCGCCCCGGCGCCGAGGGCAAGGTGCGCGACTGGGGAGACGACAATTTTGGCCGCATCCGCGCGCTCTATTACGGTATGATCTCGGAGGTCGACGCACAGCTTGGCCGCATCTGGCAGGCGGTCAAGGGGGCGGGTGCATGGGATGACACCATCGTCGTGCTGACCTCCGATCATGCCGAGATGATGGGCGACCATTACATGCTGGGCAAGGGCGGCTTCTTCGACGGCAGTTATCATATTCCGCTGATCATCCGCGACCCGCGTCGCCGCAAAGCGGCCGGCGCCAAGGTCGATCGCTTCACTGAGGCGGTGGACATAGCGCCGACATTGCTCGCCCTGCTTGGCGAGGAAACCCCGCCGCATCTCGACGGACGATCGCTGAAGCCGTTCCTGGACGCCGTGGAGCCGGGGGACTGGCGCGAGGCCGCGCATTGGGAATTCGATTTCCGCTCGGTTGCCGAAGGTGACGCCGAGCGCCATTTTGGCATCGGTCCGCGCCAGTGCAATCTGGCCGTCATCCGCACGAAACAATTCAAATATGTACATTTCGGCGGCGGCCTGCCGCCGCTGCTGTTCGACCTGGAGCAGGATCGAGACGAACTAACCAATGTCGCTGCCGATCCGGCCTATCTGCCGGTCCGGTTGGAGCTTGCCGAGAGGCTGCTTGCCTGGCGGGCCGAACATCTCGATCAGTCGCTGGCGCTCGCCGAACTGACCGACGATGGCGTTGCCGGCCATGTCGCAGGCCTGCCACCTTTCCAGTCATGAAAAAAGGCCCGCGCCGTTGCCGGCGCGGGCTTTTTTTCGTCGTTAGAGCGAATTAACGCATCATCATGCGCTGCTCGTCGCGCTTCTCTGCATAGGTGCCCTTGTCGTACGCGACCTGCGCCTCGAGCTGCTCCTTGGTGAAGTTCGTGTAGAGATAGCGGTTGCCATCCTTGTCGGTCATGAATTTAAGATTGTCCATGCCGACCGCCACTTCCTTCTCGCCAACGCCGAGGAAACCGCCGACGTCGATGATGACGGCGTCGACCTTCTTGTCGCCCGTCAACACGACGTCACCAATCTCGCCGACGTTGACATCATTGGCGCCGTAGACGGTGGTTCCAACCAAATCTTCGGACCGGATTTCGTTGATCGGCATTTCGGTCAGCGCCGACTTGTCGATCGCCGCGGTCTGCGTCTGGTCGGGGGTTGCGTCAGGCGTTGCTGCAGCCGGGGCCTCGGCTGTCTTGTCCGCCGGTGCTGGAGCAGCCGGGTCAGGCGTTGTGGCCGGGGCCTGCGCCGTCTGGTCCGCCGGTGCCGGAGCAGCCGGGTCAGGCGTTGCCGCCGGGGCCTGCGCTGTCTTGTCCGCCGGTGCCGGAGCAGTGGTGTCAGGCGTTGTGGCCGGGGCCTGCGCTGTCTTGTCCGGGGCTGGGGCCGCATCGACAGCAGGGGTGGTTGTCACTGGCGCCGGCGTCGCCGCGTCAGTCGATGCGGTTGTCGCCGGGGCGGGATCATAGGCCTCGCGGTTGAACTCCGGCAACGCCTCCAGGTCTTCCTTGGTGGTCTCGGCCACCAGCCAGCGATCGCCGTTCCTTTCCGCCCACTTGGCCTTATCGAACTCGTAGGCGACATTCTTTTCGCCAACCTCAAGGAAGCCGCCGACGCCAATGATCAGCGACTCTGCCTTGCCATCCTTGGCCAGAACGATGTCGTTCACGTCGCCGATGTTTTGAGCGTCGTCGCCAGTGCCGTTGTAGACGGTTTCGCCGATGATATTGGTGGCAAGATTACCGTCGGCACGCTTCACAGGTTCGGCCGGAGCTGCGGTGCTCTCGGCTGGAGCAGCCGGAGCGTTCTGTGCGGTGGTTTCCGTCGAGCCGGAAGGAGCGGCAGGAGCCGTAGCCGTAGTGTCATTGGCCGCAGGAGCCGGATCGAAAGCGCTGCGGTCGAAGTCCGGCTGAGCCGTCAACTCATCCTTTGTGGTTTGCGCAATCAGCCAACGGTCGCCGTTCCGTTCGGCCCATTGCAGCTTATTGTAGTCGAAAGCCACGTTCTTGGCGCCAACGCCAAGAAAGCCGCCGACGCCGATGACCACGGATTTTGCATGACCGTTTTCATCGAAGACAACGTCGTCGACATTGCCAATGTTCTCGGCATCGTCGCCTGTGCCATTATAGACCGATTCCCCGATGATGTTGGTCACCAGGCTGCCTTCGGCGCGCGCAACGGGAGCCGCAGGAGCGGTATCCTGGACTACCGGGTCCTGCGTCGGCGCCGGGGTTGTGGCCGTCTGCGCATATGCACCGGTCGCAAGCAGCGCTGCGAGCGCGGTGGTGGTCAAAAGGGTGCGGATCATTTAATCCTCCTGCGTTATCTCGTTCCCGCCGCGAGCATGGGAGATCGGTCGCGGCGTTACATATTCACAACGTCGTGACCGCGCGGTTGTTCCGACACCATGGTGAGCGTCGTGAAAAAACCACCCGAAACGCGCTCGCTCATGCCCTCGGCCGGTGAGATTCGCTCCTGTATTTTCGTTAGAGCTGCGGAACTTTTTTTCAGCCGCCCCGTTCCAGCCTACGGCTGGGTCTGTCCTCGCCGATGATTATCCGATGGTTGCCAAGAAAAAACGGAGTGGGGGGATGCGATTTGCGGCGGTGCTGAACCAGGAGGGCGGCACCCTGCGCACGTTTGATCTTTCCGCCTTCACGGACCGGATGCGCCAGACGTTGGAGGCAGCAGGTCACTCCATCGATATCGACATCGTTGCCGCCAAGG
>NZ_RZSX01000267.1:0-7196 GCF_004023105.1 Mesorhizobium sp. M5C.F.Ca.IN.020.32.2.1
CACCGCAAGCGCGTCGCTCCCGACGCGCTCAGCATCACCACCTCTGCCCTGGACGCGGTAGCCGCCGAAGGTATTGACCGCCTGTGGCGTCAATCCGACATGGCCCATGACCGGCACGCCGCGCTCGGCCAGAAACCGGATCGTCTCTGCCATCGTCTCACCGCCTTCCAGCTTGACCGCCGCGCAACCGGTTTCAGCCATGACGCGTGCGGCATTGCGGAAAGCCTGCTCGGGGCTTTCCTCGTAGGAGCCGAACGGCATGTCGACGATCATCAACTGCTGCAAGCCACGCCGCACGGCCTGGCCGTGCATGATCATCATTTCGAGCGTCACGCCGAGTGTCGAGGGCAGGCCGTGGAGAACCATGCCGACGCTGTCGCCGACCAGAACCACATCGCAATGGGGATCGACAGCCGGGCGACAGGTGTCGTGTAGGCAGTCAGGCAGACGAGCGGCATCCCACCCTTGCGCGAGAATATCCGGCGGTGTGATCGCCTTGGTATCCCCAACCGCACTCAATCGACCCTCCTTCCCCGAGGTAAACCGACCGCGGCTGTCGCGTTTGCCACATTTTTGTGCAGGTGCGAAGAGTTAAAATCGCGGCGGCGCGCGGTGTTGACGCGCCTACGGTCATCGTAGAAAAATCATTAAATCGGTTCAGCCGCTTTGGCGGCAGAGCTCTGCCCAACCAGTTCAGGAATCATGGACCATCAGGCAAAGCCAACCAGGAAACGCAGATCCGGCGCCAGGCCAACGACGTCAAAGCGGACCTGATCGCGGTCGTGGTTGCCGTGACGAATGGTGAGCCACGCGTCCTGACCATCGGGCAGGCTATTGCCTTGCCGTCCGGGCCATCTGAACTCGACCATCGCTCTTTGCAATCGGGGCTAAGAGCCTGGGTGGAGCGGCAGACCGGTCATCCACTGGGCTACATCGAGCAGCTCTATACCTTCGCTGACCGCGACCGGATCGGTGACGAGCAGGTGCAGCGCGTGATCTCAATCAGCTATCTCGGCCTGACGCGGGAAGAGCAGGCCGAAAGGTCCGCACCGCACGGCTGGCGGGGCTGGTACGATTATTTCCCGTGGGAAGATCACCGTGCGGGGCCGCCGTCTGACCTGCCCGAGGTTCTCATACCCCGGCTTTTGTTCGGGCGGGTGGTTCACGTAGCCTCCTTCGCGCATAACCAGCTTGCAAGGGCTTTGAGAGGGAGCTTCGAAATTGGGCCACTGGAGCGCATTTCGGGCAGTGATCCCTTCGATTTTCTTTCAAGGTGGGACTGAAGGCGAGCGTTCTTCCCGCTATTGCATCATTTGAATCATTTTCGCTGCCCGCCAGCGTTGCGCTGGGCCTTTACCCGGCCTTCCGGGTGCGCGATTTGGGCGCGGCGATGGTCCTGCTTAAGGTGTGCCTGGCATCGGACGCATAGCGATCCCGTTCAGTCGCTGGCTTGCATCGGCGCCACAAGCTCGTCGAGCACTCACAGGCTGAAGCATCCCCAGTTATAACACGCGATACGAAATGTCTTCTGCGATGGAGCAGGCGCGCGGGATCGAGGGCGAGGCTTGCAATTCCAATGACGGGTTACCTACCTGAACATCGTGCGTTTATCCCGTAGTGGCGCCTGCCGAGCTCGCGAGCTTGTGCGCCCCGCGACGGGTATTAGCGCGCCGGCGGTAGATGCGCGATCTGCGCACCGAGCTCATAGTAGCCCTCTCTGATGGCCCGGAAGGGGGCGTTCTGCGCCGGGGACACGGGCAGGAACATCCCATCGAGCCGCAGCTCGCCGCTGATATGGCGGGCGAGCTCGCGGCCGAACACGGTGCCCGGCGCGATGCCTCGTCCGTTGAAGCCCGTCAGCGCGATCATGTTTTCCGCTGGGGCGTGAAGGCGGGGTAGATGGTCGTTCGTCATGCCAATCCGACCGTACCACTCATGCTCCAGCTCGACCTCACCGATCTGCGGGAAGAGCGCCCGGATACGCCGCCGCGCCCAGTTGCGATGGATCACGGTTCCGGCGCCGCGGAGCGCGCCGACGCTGCCGACGATGAGGCGGCCGGCATTGTCTGTGCGAAAGGCGGTCAGCACGGTGCGGGTGTCCCACGCGCCGTGCCCCTCGGGCAGGATCGTGCCGCGGATGCTGTGGCTCAGCGGCGCAGTCGCAACATGGAAGAAGGGCAGCACCACTTGCTCGCCACGCAGCTCGGGAAAGATGCGCGACGTGTAGGTGTCGGTCGAAAGAACCGCCCACTTCGCCCGGACGGTTCCACCTTGCGTGGCGAGCCGCCAGAGGCGGCCCTCGCGCCCGATGTGCTCGACCGGGCTCGCCGTAAAGACGGTCGCGCCGGCGGCAATCGCCGCACCAGCGAGGCCGCGCACATAGGCGAGCGGCTGGATCGTCCCGGCACGCAGGTCGAGGAGGCCTCCGGGGAAGGCTGAGGTGCCTGTCTTGGCACGCGTCTCCCCGGCGTCGAGGATGTGCACCGGGGCGCCGAGCGCCTGCCACTGCCGAGCTCGCTCCGCGATCTCGGCAACGCCCTTCTTATCGGCTCCACAATGGATCGTGCCGGCCCGCTTCAGCTCGCACTGCAAGTTGTGCTTGTCGACGATCTCGAAGACGGTGCGTGGGGAATCGCGCAGCAAATTAAGCAAACGATCGCCATAGAGCGGACCGAGCGTCTCCTTGAGCGCCGAGGGCATAACCCAAAGGCCCGCATTCACCAACCCGGTGCTTCGCCCGGCGGCGCCAAAACCAATTTCGGCTGCCTCGATCACGACAGTGTCCAGGCCCCGCTCGGCAAGGTGGAGCGCGGTGGATAACCCGGTGTAGCCTGCGCCGACGATCGCGACGTCGGCGACGAGGTCACATCCCAGCCTCTCCGTCGCAGGCGGCGGCGGAGCTGTCCGCTCCCAAAGCCCATGCGACCGTCTATCGTTCAGCATTCTTTCCGCTCCCACCCCTTGTATGGGGCTTTCGCTGTTAAGGGGTATTTTTTCGATCGCATCCCTTTGTTCGACGGTTTGCGGCCATCCCTCCGTCCCGACCTACTTTCTGCGAAGGGCCGTGCGCAGAGCCCTGTCCAGGATGGCCGCTTCCGGCACCGCAGCCGGCGCGCAGCGTCCTGGACAGGGTCGAGCACGGCGCCATCGTTGCCCAAAAGGGGGGACCTCCTCGCGGTTGGATCATCGATGGTATCGGTCAAGCGGCACCGGGCCGATCGGGCGGATTAGCGCAAGGGGCGATCTGAGGGGGGACCTGCCAGCATGACGCCAGGGCGCCACAACCTTGTATTCGGCGGATCGCAGCGATCCGAACCCATGATGCAGTCATGCGCATCGGCGGCAAGGCTCCTCGGTGGCGGTTCCCATCCTCTCCCGCGTGCATGGATGTCCATGCCATAGATGCTTTACGGGTCACCGCCGCCTCGGATCATCTGGCATTGCTTCCGCTGTCGGCGGATGGATGCCCGGACCTTTGTGTGTCGTGTGCTCCTTAACTGTGTCATCCGATCGTTCATGGACCGGGCGCAGGATGGCCGTCCGGCACCTCGCCGCTGCCACATAGCGCCACAGCGCGATCAGCAGCTTGCGCGCCGGGGCCACGATCATGGTGTTGCGCAGGTTGCGCTGGAGACCGGCGGTGCGCTGCGCGAACCACTGCGCCAGGGCGCTGCCCTTCTGGAACATCAGCCACCGCCAGGCGAGGTGGATCATGCCGCGCCTGACCCGCGTATTGCGGGCCCGCTTTCTCGCGCCGTTTGGAGCCGCTCTCGTCCGGCGCGCCGGTCAGCCCGGCATAAGGCCACTGCGCGACGATCGCGCAGAGTGCGCGACAGGATCTCTTGCACCAGCATGCCTGCCGTCTCGATGCCAATGCCCATCATCCTGCTGACCACGACAGAAGCATGATCCCAGCGGCGTGATGATCACTCGAAGGGACTTGACGAGTAAGGGCCCAATACAGAAGCACTACTGATCTGGAATAACGTCTGGATCTGTGTAGGCCGAAACAAGTAATTCGTCCGTTTGGACAACCGTCGTAGGAAATACCTCGAAATATTGCATCATCATGTTGTTGCAAATTCGGTCCCTGACGTAGCAAAGGCCGACTTTCGGAGCTGCACTAAGCGCACGCGTGTTCGTTGGGCGAATGAATGCAGTGACCTTCTCAAGCGTTAAGCGCTCGAAAGCAAATCGTAATGTTGCCCTCCCGGCCTCGGGGGCGATCCCATGCCCAGCGGCCGCAAGGTGGAAGCAGTATACGAGTTCGACGTTATGTGGATCTTCGGGCAGATTCGGGCCACTGCACATCAATCCACAATAGCCAGCGAATTTTCTGGCTTCGCCTTCATCCTTGACAAACACCATCCATAAGCCGAAATGATTGTGCTGCCAATGATTGATAAACTGAAGCAGTGCAGCTTTCGACTGCTCTAGCGCCGGATAGACTCCATCTCCGACAGCGTTTACCACGAACGGATCGCTATGAAGTCCATGTAGAAGAAGCTCGTCGCTACGCGACGGCGGCCTTAGGATTAGGCGCGGCGTTTCTAGGATGTACATGAGAAGATCCCTTTTCCGACCCGGCAATTATCACTGACCGGCACAACAACAAACGTGGAACCATAATCGCCTAGAATGCGCTTTCCTTGGGTTAAAGTTCTAAGAAATCTCTGCAATAATCTTGTTTCTGGCGTGCTGACGGTTCTTCGAATTTGCTGACAGGGGCGGCTATTGCACGCTGATGATGTTGCTGAAGCTGGTCCGGGCGTTGCTGGCCTACAAGCGGGCGAGCCACGGTGTGTTCGATGCTGCGAACTTCCCACACCCCGATGAGGAGGATCGTCGCCGCATCACGCGTGAGCGCATGGCGTTGACGAACGAGCGCGTGCACCACGTCAACAGGATCAAAGGCCTTCTGTTCACCCCGGGCGTGTCCGGCTACGAGCCGCTGCATCGCGACCAGCGTCTCGCCGGCACCGGCGATGCTGCTCAATCTAAAAGGCATCGGGCCGGAGTTCGCATCCTGTGGTCGGAGGGGCTGTCGCGTCACTTTCGACAACGGACGACGGGTTGCCACCTATGCGGGCTCGCGCCGACACCCTGGTAGATCGGCGCGGTCGATCATGATCAAGGGGTCTCGAACTCGGGCAATCCAAGGCTGCGAACGACGCTGATCCAGCTCGCCTGGCTGTGGCGGCCCATGAACAGCGATCGGCGCTCACCTTTGTGGTTCGAGGATCGGGTGAAATGCAACGGCGGCCGTCTCAAGAAGACGATGATCGTCGCGCTTGCCCGCAATTGCTCGTCGCGCTGTGGAAATACGTCAACGCCGGTCCGTCATCAAGGGTGCGGCCATGAAGACCGCCTGACGCGTTAGCCAAACTGGAATTTCTGCAATCTTCCAGGACCCGATCCAGAGTCCTGGCGGATCCAGGTGGACGAACCGACTACTGGTATGGCCTCAATAGGCCCGTACATTAGAACGGTCTCTTCCTCCTGAGCCCTTGTCCGCCGCAAGCGGGATGTTGGTGCCGCTGTCTCGAACAGCGACCGTGTATAAGTTGGATCTGGCTCGGATAAACGAGCCGCGTCACGCAATCGGGCTCATACCATGGATTGGCCAACCGAACCGAGGAAGTGAAAAAATGTTGCCCTCACACACCCTTCCCGCGACCCTTCCTCACATAAGCGGCTGGCGGAGGCGCGGAGCCTTCGATCTGCGCAGCGCCGGAGCCGGTTGCGGTGAAGACCTCGGCGAAGGCCGCCGGGGGTCTGGTAGCCGAGCGAGGATTGCAGCCTCGCGGTGTCGTACAACTCGACCACGCAAGGCCCACAGGACCGATGTTGAGCGTGAGCTTCTTCACCCATGGCATCCCTGGGCTGAGCGGCGAGCCTTATCCATGAGGTGATCGAGAAGGGTGACGTGGCGGTCTTCCGCTGCACCCTTTGTGGCCAGCCATTGCGCCGGTGGCTGGAGATGCCGGCGTGAATCTGTTTTCGAACCCGAACGACGCCAAGACGGTGCAGACGCCGCAATGGCAGGCACTGCCCGCCGACGCGTCTATCAGTGACGAGGCTGATGGTCAGCTGATCCTCGATCACGTCGACAGCGACCGCACTCCAGCACAGGAGGCGCGTTATGATGCATGAGAAGATCAGGTCGCATCATCTGGAGCGCAATGCGATCCTGTATGTGCGGCAGTCGTCAGCCCAATCAGGTCCTGCACAATCGCGAGAACAGCATGCTTCAATACGCGATGCGCGACCGTATAACGGCGCTTGGTTGGTCTCGCATCGACACGATCGATGACGATCTCTGGCCGCTCGGCCGCCGGCACCGTCACCCGCGCCGGTTTCGACCAGATGGTCGCAGAGATCTGCCTTGGCAAGGTTGGTGTGGTTGCGGCGCGAGAGGTCTCGCGCTTTGCTGCAACAGCCGCGACTGGCAGCAGCTCATCGAGATGTGCCGCGTCGTCGATACCGATTGCTGCTGGGGTTGACGGGCAGTCTCAATGAGTACGAGCTCGATCTTCTGCGCCAGCGTTCGCTCTCGGCCCGCTACGACCCCGCCGTGGCGAACTCGTTGTTGCTGCCCCTGTCGGCTTCGTGAAGGTTGGTGATCGCCTGGAGAATGAAGCGGCCCCAAAATATCCGACAGGGACCCACCCTTATGTAAGAGCGAGTCTATCCCGACATTTTGACTAGAATTATCGACGAGAAGCCGATCCGCGCAGAGATTTTGCGGGCCCGGAGCGACGGCGCCGGCGCACCCCAGCCGAGAAGATGCGGATCGTTGAGGAAACTTATGCGCCTGGTGTGACGGTGAGCCTGGTCGCGCGCCAGCACGGCATCGCCCAAACCAGCTCTTCACATGGCGCCGGATCGCGGCACAGGGCGCGTTGACAGCTGCGGTTGCCTGCGAAGAGGTTGTGCCGGCATCGGACTACCAGGCTCTGCAGGCTCAGGTGCGTGAACTCCAGCGCGTTCTCGGCAATGAAGACGCTGGAAGCGAGAGCCTCAAAGAGGCCCTCGACCAGGCGAACCCAAAAAAACAGATGCTCCGCACGATGTCGCCGCCGAAGGACGGTTTGCGACGAGCGCGGTTGCCGAGACATTTGGTGTCGCGCGCGAGGAATGGCTGGCGTTGATCCGGGGCGCCCATGAAGGCTATGTCAGTTGGGAGCGAGCGGAGG
>NZ_RZSX01000268.1:0-7188 GCF_004023105.1 Mesorhizobium sp. M5C.F.Ca.IN.020.32.2.1
GTAAAGGAGCGGCTCCAGGCAAAATAGTCTCGCGCGCCGGCAATGGTCCGCGCGGCAGGGAAGGATCGACCGGCACGATATACGGGAACTGCGCCGGCGGCACATGGGGCAGCGTGCCGAGCGGCAGGCGGTAGCCGACCGGTGAATCTCCCGGCACCAGGAACAGCTTGCCGCGCCGCGTCTTCCACTTCTCCGAACGCCAGCGCGGTCCGGACGCTTGGCTGTTCCAGCGCTGGACAGGCAGCACATAGCCCGATGGCTTGGTCAGGCCGCGTTCGAACACCCGCGCCATGCGGCTGCGCTCCTCGGGGTCGTCCAGCTTCGAATTGGACGGATCGACATTTTCCGGCAGCTTGCCTTCCTTGAGCAGCCACTCGGCCGGGTCCTCATAGGCTTCGCTGACCATGGTCTTGTCGATGCCGAGTTCATCGGCAATCGCCGTCAGCAGGCCTTCAGCCTGCTTCGGTCCGACAACTGCTTCGCTGTTTTCCCGTGCGATCAGCGATGGATCACTCCACACCGGCTCGCCGTCGGCGCGCCAGTACAGCGAGAAGGTCCAGCGCGGCAGGCTTTCGCCCGGATACCACTTGCCCTGCCCGTAGTGCAGGAAGCCACCGGGCGCGAAACGCTCACGCAGCCGGCGGATCAGCGCATCGGCTTTTTCGCGTTTTGTCGGGCCGACGGCAGCGGTGTTCCACTCCTCCGCCTCGAAATCGTCGATCGACACGAAGGTCGGCTCGCCACCCATGGTCAGCCGCACATCCCCGGCCTCGAGCGCGGCATCGACCTGGTTGCCCAACGCGTCAAGCGCCTGCCAGCTTTCGTCGGAGAACGGCTTGGTGATGCGTGGATGCTCGGCGATGCGGTCGACCCGCATGTCGAAGCCGAACTCGACATTGGCGAAGCTGGCCATGCCGGAAATAGGCGCGGCGTTGCGGAAATGCGGCGTCGCGGCGAGCGGCACATGGCTTTCGCCGGTGAGCAGTCCGGAGGTCGGGTCGAAGCCGATCCAGCCGGCGCCTGGCAGATAGACTTCGCACCATGCATGAAGATCGGTGAAGTCGACGGCGGTGCCGGGCGGCCCGTCAAGCGCGACGAGGTCGGGTTTCAGCTGGATCAGATAGCCGGAGACGAAGCGCGCGGCGATGCCGAGGTTCCTCAGGATCTGCACCAGCAGCCAGCTCGTGTCGCGGCACGAGCCTTTCTTGGCGGCCAGCGTTTCCTCGGGTGAGAAGACGCCGGTTTCCATGCGCACGATATAGGCGATCTCGCGTTGCAGGCGCGCATTGAGGTCGACGACGAAATTGACGGTGTTGGTAGGACTGCGATCGATGGTCTGCAGGAACGCCGACAGCAGCGGCCCGGCCGGCTCCGGCGTCCGGTAGATGGCAAGATCGTCGCTGATCTCTTCCGGATACTCGAAGGGAAACGTTTCGGCAGACGGCTCGACGAAGAAATCGAATGGGTTATAAACCGTCATGTCGGCAACGAGGTCGACCTCGATCTTCAGCTCCGTCACAGGTTCCGGAAACACGAAACGCGCAAGGAAATTGCCGTAGGGGTCCTGCTGCAGATTGACGAAATGGTTCGCCGGCCCGACCTTCAAGGAATGGCTGAGCACCTTGGTGCGGGAATGCGGCGCCGGCTGCAGCCTGATAACCTGCGGGCCGAGAATGACCGGCCGGTCATATTTGTAATGGGTCAGGTGGTAGACGGCTGCCAGAATTGCCATGGGGCCCCGAAAGTCGGCGTTTCAAACGAATTCGCCGAACCCTGACACAAATGCTGGCCATTCTCCAAGCAGAGATGTTGCGGTGCACCTAATTTAAGCAGCTATTGAACGCAACTCCGCTTAATACGACTGGTCACCGCTGGCCTCCAGCATCTGCGATTGGCGAAGGCCTCGGGTCTTCGTCGTCCTGGGGCGGAGCAAGGAGACCCCAGCATCCATGCCGTGACGCTAACCGAAGAATGCAGCAGTGCAGCACGAACCACTGTCGTGACCCTGCCCTGAAAGATCCTGCACCGCAGCGGCGCCTCGACTCACGGCATGGATCGGGTCAAGCCCGGGGTCAAGCCCAGGGATGACGAAGCGAAGGGCATGGCCGTTTAGAAAAACGCCTGCAATCCGGTCTGTGCCCGTCCGAGGATCAGCGCATGCACGTCATGCGTGCCCTCATAGGTGTTGACGGTTTCGAGGTTCTGCGCGTGGCGCATGACATGGTAGCCGATCTGGATGCCGTTGCCGCCATGCATGTCGCGGGCCTGGCGGGCAATGTCGAGCGCCTTGCCGCAATTGTTGCGCTTGACGATCGAGATCATCTCCGGCGCCATTTTGCCTTCGTCCATCAGCCGCCCGACCCGTAAGCTGCCCTGCAGGCCGAGCGCGATCTCGGTCTGCATGTCGGCGAGCTTCTTCTGGAAAAGCTGCGTGCCGGCCAGCGGCTTACCGAACTGCCTGCGGTCGAGGCCGTATTGGCGGGCCCGGTGCCAGCAATCTTCCGCCGCGCCCATCGCACCCCAGGAGATGCCGTAGCGCGCCCGGTTGAGGCAGCCGAACGGACCCTTCAGGCCTGAGACATTGGGCAGCAGCGCATCTTCGCCGACCTCGACGCCTTCCATCACCACTTCGCCGGTAATCGATGCGCGAAGCGACAGCTTGCCGCCGATCTTCGGCGCCGAGAGGCCTGTCATGCCCTTTTCCAGCACGAAGCCGCGAATCTCGTTGTCATGCGCGGCCGATTTCGCCCAGACGACAAACACATCGGCGATTGGCGCGTTGGAAATCCACATTTTCGAGCCGGAGACCTTGTAGCCGTTCGCCGTCTTCTCGGCTCGCGTCTTCATGCCGCCCGGGTCGGAACCGGCATCCGGCTCGGTCAGGCCGAAGCAGCCGATCCACTCGCCGCTGGCGAGCTTCGGCAGGTATTTCTTGCGCTGCGCCTCCGAGCCATAGGCGTGGATCGGATACATCACCAGCGACGACTGCACGCTCATCATCGATCGATAGCCCGAGTCGATGCGCTCGACTTCCCGCGCCACCAGCCCATAGGTGACGTAGTTGGCGCCGAGTCCGCCATATTCTTCCGGAATGGTTATGCCGAGCAGCCCGGCCTCGCCCATCTCGCGAAATATCCCGGCATCGGTCTTTTCCTCGAGATAGGCTTCCTCGATCCGAGGGGCGAGCTTGTCGGCGGCGAATGCCGCGGCGCCATCACGCACCATCCGCTCGTCTTCCGAAAGCTGGTCCTCGATCAGGAAAGGATCATTCCAGACGAATGCGTTTTTGTCGGCTGCCATGGCCTCGGTCTCCAAATGCGGGGATGCCCGGGCTTATCGGCTTCCAGTTCGAAAAAATCAAACGAAATTGCTTCACCGATCAATGAACGTTAGTAATGGATCATGAAGGTTCAGCGCCGCCTTTTGCCTGGTATCAGCGCCCTTGCCGCCTTCGAGGCGGTGGCCCGGCTGGGCAGCTTTACCGCCGCCGCGCAGGAACTCGATTTGACCCAGGGCGCCGTCAGCCGGCAGATCAGGCTGCTGGAAGACCAGTTCGGCCGGCGGCTGTTCGAACGCGACAGCCGCAATGTCAGGCTGTCAGCGGCAGGCGAGATCTATGCCGAAGCGGTGCGCGCCGCGCTGGGTCAATTGCGCGACGCAGCCCTTGGATTGATGAGCAATCGGCATAGTGGCATCTTGAACCTCGCCATCCTGCCGACCTTCGGCACACGCTGGCTGATGCCGCTCATCCCGGATTTCGTCGAAAACAACCCGGACATTACCATCAATTTCGTCACCCGCATCGGCCGCTTCGACTTCGCTCGCGAAAGGCTCGACGCCGCCATCCATTTCGGCTTGCCCGACTGGCCGGACGCCGACTCGACGCTGCTGGTCCGCGAAGAGGTGGCGCCTGTCGTGTCGCCCGAATTTCTGGCCGGCCGCGCCATTGCCACACCCGCCGATATCGGTCGCCTGCCGCTGCTGCATATGGCGACACGGCCCGGCGCATGGACCGAGTGGTTCGAGCATCAGGGTTTGAGCGCGCCGACCGGGCCGGGCATGCAGTTCGAGCAATTCGGCACCGCCGCCCAGGCCTGCATGGCCGGGCTCGGCGTAGCGCTGCTGCCGCAGGTCCTTATCTCAGGCGAATTGCAGCGCGGCCAACTCGTGCCGGCGCCGGGCCGGCCGATGCAAAGCCGCAGCGCCTATTACCTGGTTGTGCCGCACGACAAGCGCGGCCATCCGCCGGTCGCCAGCTTTCGCGACTGGCTGCTCAGTCGCGTACCAGTGGTAGGGTGATTACTTCCGCTTCAACGCATCGGCCAATGCGGCGCCAAACGTGCCTTGCTGCGCGGACCGCTCCGGCTGACGCTGCGGCGCCGGCGCGCGCGGCACCGGTCTGTTGCCATTGTCGCGCGGCTTCGGTGTACCGCCGTCACCATCCCGACGCATCGAAAGGCCGATGCGCTTGCGCTTGATATCGACCTCGACGACACGCACCTTGACCACGTCGCCGGCTTTCACCACCTCATGCGCGTCCTTGACGAAACGGTCGGCCAGTTGCGAGACATGCACCAAGCCGTCCTGATGCACGCCGATATCGATGAAAGCGCCGAACGCCGCGACATTGGTGACAGTGCCTTCCAGCAGCATGCCGGGCTTCAAATCCTTGATGTCGTCGACACCGTCGGCAAAGGTCGCGGTCTTGAAGCCGGGGCGCGGATCGCGGCCGGGCTTTTCCAGTTCCGCCAGGATATCACGCACTGTCGGCAGGCCGAACCGCTCATCGACGAAGACCCGCGGATCGAGCGCCTTGAGAGCGGCACTGTCGCCCATCAGCGAGCGGACGTCGCGTCCGCAGGCGGCGACGATCTTTTTCGCCACGCCATAGGCCTCCGGATGCACGGCCGAGGCATCGAGCGGTTCGGTGCCGTTGGGAATGCGCAGGAAGCCGGCGCATTGCTCGAAGGCCCGCGGTCCGAGCCGCGCCACCTTCAACAGGTCACGACGGCTGGCGAAGGGGCCGGCGGCATCACGGTGAGCGATGATGGCCTCGGCCAGCGATGTGCCAAGACCCGACACCCGCGCCAGAAGCGGCGCCGAGGCGGTGTTGAGGTCGACGCCCACGGCATTGACAGCGTCCTCGACCACCGCTTCCAGGGAGCGGCCGAGCCGGTACTGGTCGACATCGTGCTGATACTGGCCGACGCCTATCGACTTTGGCTCAATCTTGACCAGTTCGGCGAGCGGATCCTGCAGCCGCCGCGCGATCGACACCGCGCCGCGCAGCGACACGTCGAGGCCGGGAAATTCCGCCGCCGCCGTTGCCGAGGCGGAATAGACCGAGGCACCCGCCTCGCTGACGATCACCTTGAGCGGCTTCGGCCCGGACTCGGCAGGCATATCGGACAGCATGTCGGCCACCAGCCTTTCCGTCTCGCGGCTGCCGGTGCCGTTGCCGATGGAAATCAGCTCGACCTTGTGCAGGCGGACGAGCTTTGCGAGTTCGGCTTGCGTGCCGCGCACATCATTCCTTGGCGGAAATGGATAGACCGTCGTCGTCGCCAACAGCTTACCTGTGCCGTCCACCACCGCCACCTTGATGCCGGTGCGGATGCCGGGATCGAGGCCCATGGTGGCGCGCGAGCCGGCCGGGGCAGCGAGCAGCAAATCCTTCAGATTGCGGGCGAAGACATGGATCGCCTCCTCCTCGGCCCGCTCGCGCAGATCTCGCATCAAATCGAGCGTCAGGTGCAGCGACAGCTTTATGCGCCAGGTCCAGCCGGCCACCTCCATCAGCCAGCGATCGCCCGGCAAATGGCGGCCGATGGCGTAGGCGTCGGCAATCATCCGTTCGACCGGCTTCACCGGTGACGCGTCGTCGGCATCGATCTCGATGTCGAGGGACAGCACCTCTTCGTTGCGGCCGCGCAGCATCGCCAGCGCGCGATGGCTCGGCACGTTGGCCCATCGCTCGACATGGTCGAAATAGTCGGAGAACTTCGCGCCGGCCTCCTGCTTGCCGTCGACGACGCGTGACCGCATGAAGGAGCGTTCCTTCATGTAGGTCCGCAGTTTGCCGACAAGATCGGCATTCTCGGCGAACTGCTCGGACAGGATATCGCGCGTGCCCTCGAGCGCCGCCTTGGCGTCGGCCACCTCTTCGCCGATGTAGGCCAGCGCCAGTTCGGCGGGCACCGCCGCGCGGTCGGCAAGGATGGCCTCGGCCAGCGGTCCGAGCCCGCGCTCGCGGGCGATCTCGGCCTTGGTCCGGCGCTTCGGCTTGTAGGGCAGATAAATATCTTCGAGTTCCGCCTTGGTGGCGGCCGCTGCGATCTTGGCCTCAAGCTCTTCGGTCAGCTTGCCCTGGTCGCGGATCGAACCAAGGATGGTGTCGCGGCGCGCATCGAGTTCGCGCAGATAGGCGAGCCGCTCGGCAAGCAGGCGCAGCTGCGTGTCGTCCAGACCGCCAGTGACCTCCTTACGGTAGCGCGCCACGAACGGCACCGTCGCGCCTTCGTCCAGCAGGCCGATCGCCGCGGCGGCCTGTTCGGGCCGGGCAGCGATCTCGGCTGCTATGATGGCTGCGATGCGCTTGATGTCGGATGCCATGTCGTTCCTGCTGTCTTGTCGAAAAGAGCGGCGACCATAAGCGCAGAGCGTCGCTCCGCCAACCGCGGCGTTTTCAACCGCGCAATAGGTCCACAGGAAAGCTGCGATGGCGCTCGGCCTGGATAGAGTCAGACCATCCGGCTCAGCGCTTCGAAGAAGGCGACCATATCGACATCGAGCGGCTCGTCGACCGGCTCCGGCTGCGACGACATCTTTGCGATGACGACCTCGGCCTTCGGATTGACATAGAGCCACTGGCCGTGGATGCCGATGCCGCAGAAAGCGCCGCTTGCCGCGCCCGTCTGGTACCATTTGTTGCGGTAGCGGCCTTGCGGAAAGAGGAACGCCATCGTGCCACGCTGCCAGGCCTCGCTGTCTCCGCCTGTGCTGACAGTGTCGCGCACCCAGGCTTCCGGCACGATGCGGCGGCCATTGGCCGTGCCGCCTTGCCGCATCATCTCGCCGACCTGCGCCAGATCGCGCGGCGTGACTGAAATGCCGCCGGCCGTGCGGGCGGTGCCCTCGCTGTCTACCGTCACCGACGCTTCGCTCGTTGCACCGAGCGGCAGCCACAAT
>NZ_RZSX01000269.1:0-7184 GCF_004023105.1 Mesorhizobium sp. M5C.F.Ca.IN.020.32.2.1
GTGGCCGAGCGCAGGTTGCCCGAGCCGTAGTCGATGATCGCGGCCCGCATGTCAGGGTCTTCCGGGAGTGTGGTTCAACCCTAGCGCGATGCCCATATGTGTCGGCCGGGCATGGGCGGCGTCCGGAACGATGCGCGGCACTGGCGCTTGCTCGTCCGCTTGCGCTTCGGCTTCCAGCACATAGCGCGTATCGGCATCGTCGAGCCTGTTGGCCTCGACGACGCCCCATTCATGCCAGCCACGACGGCGCAGTCCGGCGATCCGCAAGGCCTGACCCTCCAGCCCGATATAGAGCGATACAAGCAGCGACAGCAGCGGGCCGGCCAGCCCAAGCCTCAGCCCTTCGGCAAGCATCGAAAGGAGGGCCATGGCGACAAACGCCAGTGCTGCCTCGATCCACAACCGGTGCCAGAGCAACCACAGCGGCGACACCAGGAAGCCGAGCCAGGAAAAACCATCCCGGACAAAGGTTACATCAGGCTTTTCGCCGCGGCCCGGCGGTTCCATCACGACATAGACGGCCATGGCCTATCCCTTCAGAGATCCCTTGGTGGACGGAACCGCATCCGGCTGGCGCGGGTCGCTTTCAAGCGCGAAACGCAGCGCGCGCGCCACCGCCTTGAAGCAGGTCTCGGCGATGTGATGATTGTTTGCGCCGTAGTGGTTGGCGACATGCAGCGTGATGCCGGCATTCTGCGCCAGGGCCTGGAAGAATTCGCGCACCAGTTCGGTGTCGAACG
Organism: Mesorhizobium sp. M5C.F.Ca.IN.020.32.2.1; assembly: GCF_004023105.1. NCBI lineage: Bacteria > Pseudomonadati > Pseudomonadota > Alphaproteobacteria > Hyphomicrobiales > Phyllobacteriaceae > Mesorhizobium > Mesorhizobium sp. M5C.F.Ca.IN.020.32.2.1. Next base: position 741 of record NZ_RZSX01000269.1, read on the forward strand.
TGCCGATCTTCGGCGACGAGAACGCAACGTTCCAGACAAGGAAAGGACGGCCGGAAACGTCGATCGCCGCGCGCGTCAGCGTCTCGTCCATGGCGAGATCGACCGAGGCATAGCGCATGATGCCGCGCCGCTCGCCCAACGCCTTGGCCAGCGCCTGGCCAAGCGCGATGCCGGTGTCCTCGACCGTGTGGTGGTCGTCTATGTGCAGATCGCCCTTGGCCTTGACTGTCATGTCGATCAGCGAATGGCGCGACAGCTGGTCCAGCATGTGGTCGAAGAAACCGACGCCCGTCGAAATATCGGATTTTCCCGAGCCGTCGACCTGGACCGACACGGAGATGTCGGTCTCCCCAGTCTTGCGGCTGGCGTTGGCGGAACGGGGCGACATGACCTCATCCTTGTCCAGAGTTCAGACGTTCCAAGCGTCCACGTGCTTGAAAACGAGAGCCTTCTAGCAGCATGATCCGGCGATTGCCAGTTGCCATGCCAGGGGATATCGAGCCTGGCGGGTGGCTGGTTTGCAATCATCGGACCTATGCATACATATGGCCGATCAAGTCACTCGTAACGCGCCAATCGCCTTTTCGGGACCGGTGCTGATCGGAGCAGAAGATGTCGAATGAACTGACCATGCACGCCACGACCATCGTGACGGTGCGCAAGGGCGGCAAGGTGGTGATTGCCGGCGACGGCCAGGTCAGTCTCGGCCAGACCATCATGAAGGGCAATGCCAAGAAGGTGCGCCGCATCGGCAAAAGCGGCAATGTCATTGCCGGTTTCGCCGGCGCCACCGCTGACGCCTTCACCCTTCTGGAGCGGCTGGAAGCCAAGCTCGAACAATATCCGGAGCAATTGACGCGGGCCTGCGTCGAACTCGCCAAGGACTGGCGCACCGACCGCTATCTGCGCCGGCTTGAAGCGATGATGCTCGTTGCCGACAAATCGGTTTCGCTGGCGCTGACCGGCACCGGCGACGTGCTCGAACCCGAACATGGCGTCATGGCCATCGGTTCGGGCGGCAATTACGCGCTAGCCGCGGCGCGCGCACTGATGGACACCGACAAAGATGCCGAGGAGATCGCGCGCAAGGCGATGCAGATCGCATCCGACATTTGCGTCTACACCAACAACAACTTCGTCATCGAAACGCTCGATGCCGGCTGAACCGGCCGCTGGCCATGATCCCGAAAAGTGGAAACCGGTTTTTGCTCCACTGACCTTCGGTTCGGAGAAAATCATGGCCAAACAAGAAAATAGATACGATTTTCGGCCGGTGACGGAGTCGGACCTGCCGATGATTGCGGCATGGCTGGCCGAGCCGCATGTCGCGGAGTGGTGGGATGATCCCGAGACGGAGATCGCCCAGATCCGCCAACACATCGACAGTATTTCCGTCGAACCGCTGATCATCGAGCTCGATGGCGAGCCGATCGGCTACATGCAGAGCTACGACCCGCATCTGGAAGACGGCCATCCCTATAGCGACCAGCCGTTCGGTACGCTCGGCATAGATTTGTCGATCGGCAGGCCTGAGCTTATCGGACGCGGCCACGGCTCGGCAATTGTCCGGCAGTTCGTGGAACAGCTGTTCGAGGAAGGGGCGCCGCGTGTCATCATCGACCCGGATCCATCCAACGGACGAGCGATCCGCGCCTATGAAAAGGCCGGTTTCAGAGCTATCGATCGAAGGCAATCGGAATATGGCGACGCCGTGCTGATGGCAATCGACGCCGAAGAGGACGATATCGAATAAGGCGACGCCGAATAAAGCCGAAGAGGGGCAGTAACAGCATGAGCACAACCGGCGCCGACAAACCCGTCTCGGCCTATGAAGACAGCTGGCGGATGGGACTTCTGCTGGTCCTCGGCCTGATCATATTCCAGGCCGGAGTCCTTTACGGCATGGGCCGAACCCCGATCTGCACATGCGGCTATGTCAAGCTGTGGCACGGCATCGTGCAGAGTTCGGAGAATTCCCAGCATATTTCCGACTGGTACACATTCTCGCACCTCATCCACGGGTTCCTGTTCTATGCGCTGGCGTGGGCTCTGTTCCCGCGCTCGCCGATCGGGCTCAGGCTGGCATTTGCGGTCGTTATTGAGGGCGGTTGGGAACTTCTCGAGAACAGCCCGTTGATCATCGAGCGCTATCGCGCCGGCACGATCTCCCTCGACTACTATGGCGACAGCATCATCAATTCGGTGGCGGACACGCTGGCGATGGTGCTGGGATTTGTGATGGCGCGCAGGCTTCCTATATGGGTGATCGTGACCCTGGCCGTCATCTTCGAATTCGGTGTTGGCTACCTCATCCGGGACAATCTGACGCTCAACGTGATCATGCTGCTGCATCCGTTCGAGTCCATCCGGCAGTGGCAAAGTGGAATTTAGGAATATGAGCACATTCTCGCCCCGTGAAATCGTTTCGGAACTCGATCGCTTCATCATCGGCCAGAAGGACGCCAAGCGTGCCGTGGCCATCGCCCTGCGCAACCGCTGGCGCCGCCAGCAGCTCGAAGGCCAGATGCGTGAAGAGGTGATGCCGAAGAACATCCTGATGATCGGCCCGACCGGCGTCGGCAAGACCGAGATCTCGCGCCGCCTGGCACGCCTTGCCGGTGCGCCGTTCGTCAAGGTCGAGGCGACCAAGTTCACCGAAGTCGGCTATGTCGGCCGCGACGTCGAGCAGATCATCCGCGACCTGGTCGAGATCGCCATCGGCCTGGTGCGCGAGAAGATGCGCGAGGATGTCAAGGCGCGCGCCCATATCAATGCCGAGGAACGTGTGCTGGAAGCGCTCGTCGGCAAGACGGCGAGCCCCGGCACACGTGACAATTTCCGCAAGAAGCTGCGCGACGGCGAGCTCGACAACAAGGAGATCGAGATCGAAGTAAGCGACACCGGCACTGGCGGCATGCCCGGCTTCGAGATTCCCGGCATGCCGGGCGCAAATATCGGCGTGTTGAACATCAACGACATGCTGTCGAAAGCGATGGGCGGCCAGAAGACCAAGACGCGCAAGACGACGGTGAAGGAATCGTACACGGTGCTGGTCGGCGACGAGTCCGACAAGCTGCTCGACCAGGACGAGGTGGTGCGCAGGGCGCTCGAATCGACCGAAAACGACGGCATCGTCTTCCTCGACGAGATCGACAAGATCGCCTCGCGGGAAGGCGGCATGGGCGCCGGTGTTTCCCGCGAAGGCGTGCAGCGCGACCTGCTGCCGCTTGTCGAAGGCACAACGGTGGCGACCAAATACGGACCGGTGAAGACCGACCACATCCTGTTCATCGCATCGGGTGCGTTTCACATCGCCAAGCCGTCGGACCTGCTGCCGGAACTGCAGGGCCGACTGCCGATCCGCGTCGAGCTGCGTGCACTGGAGAAGGACGATTTCGTCCGCATCCTGACCGAGACCGAGGCCAGCCTGATCAAGCAGTACATCGCGCTGATGAAGACCGAGGGCGTCGATCTCGTCTTCACCGACGACGCCATCGATTCGCTGGCCGGCATTGCGGTTGATCTCAACGCCAGCGTCGAGAACATCGGCGCCAGGCGGCTGCAGACGGTCATGGAGCGGGTGCTGGATGAGATCTCCTATGACGCGCCGGACCGGCACGGCACGGCGGTGACCATCGACGCAGCCTATGTGCAAAAGCATGTCGGCGACCTGTCCAGAAACACGGATTTGTCGCGTTTCATCCTGTAGCAGGCAATCCATCCCACAAGAAATGGGCCGGGGGAGCCGGCAAGTTCTGAAACGTGTGGCCAAATGGAAGCATCTGGCCAGCTTTTGTCTTGCCCGGCGCAGGGGCCCTCGACTCCACTTCCAGCTTTACCTAGTTTGCCCGGCAACTACAGCGCCGCGCATCAGTTGGGCGTGCAAAGGGCGCTATACAGTTGGTTTTGCGCATGACCCCGAAGATCGATTCGGGGGATCATGCGCTTTTGCAGGCGGCGGCGCATGAAAAAACTGATCCTCGTCATTCTCGGGCTGACGCTGGCGACAGCCATGTTCGCCGCCGAAGCGGCGACGATGGTCCCGCCGGGCAACAGTCATGCCGAGCAGCCCAACATACCGGGCGCCTCGAGCCGGCGCACCCAAGCCACCAACACCACCTTCCAGGCAAAATACCGCAAGGTCTATGCGCTGCTGCAGCACGACGCCGGTCTTCGCGGCAAGATCAGCCAAGCGGCGGCGACCTATGGCATCGACCCGATGCATATCGTCGGCGCCATCGTCGGCGAGCACACCTACAATGTCGACGCCTACGACCGGCTGCAGACCTACTACGTCAAGGCGATCTCTTATCTGTCGAGCAAGCTGTCTTTCGCCTATGAAGGCGAGGACATCACCGATTTTATGCAGCGGCCGCAATTCCAGGAATGCGCCGGCAAATCGGACAGTTATGCGCTGTGGGAATGCCGCGAGCAGGTGTGGAACCAGTCCTTTCGCGGCAAGACTGTCGGCGGTGAGAGCTTCCCCGACGACCGCTTCGGCGCCACTTTCTTCCAGCCCTATTATGCCGGCCAGACTTTTGGCCTCGGTCAGCTCAATCCGCTGACGGCGTTGCAGATGAGCGATCTCGTGCACCAGGTTTCCGGCCTGCCGAAGCTCGACGTCGGCGATCCGAACGCGGTCTACAAGACCATCATGGATCCGGACCTGACATTGGATTATGTCGCTGCGACGATCCGGAAATCGATCGATGCCTACCAGAGCATTGCCGGCTTCGACATATCGGGCAATCCCGGCATCACATCGACGCTCTACAATGTCGGCAATCCGGAACAGCGTGCCCATGCGCTGAAGGCCGAGAACGACAGGCGCCGCGACGCGGGCGAACCGGAGAAGCTGCCCGAGGAAAATTACTATGGCTGGCTGGTCAACGACAAATTGCCGGAGCTGAAGGCGCTGTTTTAGTTGTTAAATCACGCTTGGTACCTGACGACCACAGCCGCCCTGGGGTGGAGCCCCTGTTGGTGAGAGCCGATACAAGAGCGCAAATGCGCCAATAAGCGGATGAGGCACTCGGCCAAGGAGCTCATTGCCCTTGATGCAATGCCCTTCATCCGCACTTAGGCTCGGGGTTCGCGCCTCACTTCGGAAGCCGTTCGTAAGCGCCTAAGTTGCCCAGGAGGGTTTCCTGTGGTCCGCTTGAAGGCACGGCTGAAAGCGGCTTCGGAAGCATATCCCAGGCGCGCGGCGATGGCTGGGATCGTCAGGCTCGGGTCAAGGAGCAGGCGTTTTGCTTCGCGCATTCGGAATTCGAGCACATAGCGGGCCGGCGATACCCCAAGCACATGTGAAAAACGTTCGGCGAAGGTCGACCGCGACATGGCCGCAGTTCTCGCCAATCGGGCCAGAGACCAGTTTTCCCCCGGTCTCGTATGGATGTCGAGCAGGGCGGGGCCAAGTCCTCGATCGCGCAGCGCAGCGAGCCAGCCTCGGCGATGATCATCGCTATCCCTGGCCCAATCGCGAACAATGATGCTGATGGCCGCATCAGCCAGACGGGCCATTATTGTGGCCGAGCCGACGCTTCCTTCCGCCATCTCCGCCGCCATTACCTCCAGCAGCATGCCGAGAGATGGGGTGCGGTTCGGTCCCTCGCGAAACACAAGTTTTGCGGGCATGGTCCCAATCAATCGATCGGCCAGCGGTTCCTCGAAATCCACGGTGCAGCAGAAAATGAGGGATCGGGCACCCCCGCCGCCGGTGTTGAGCGAATAGCTTGTGCCGGATATCTGTCTTGGCCCCAAGAGGGCGAGATCGGTCACCGCGCTCTCAGGGTCGTCGGCGATAACATGTTTGGTGCCATGTGGCAGGAGCACGACATCGCCCTGGTCCAGCCGCTCTGGTTCAGACCCCTCGATAAGCACCCAACAGCTGCCTTCGGCGACGAAATGGAAGCGAATTCCCTTTTGGAATTGCAGGCCGATGCCCCAAGGCCGCGTTACCTCTGCCCGGCAGTAACTCGCTTCCGCTGGCCTGAGATCACGCAGGAACTGTCCAAAAAGATGGACGACAGGATCGGCAGAATTGGATTATCGAGCATACATCTCGGACGCAGTATCATTGTTCGTCCGGCATTCCACAATAGGCTCTTCTCTGCTGCCAGTAGATTCGTGGCAACGTGGCAACATTGAGGGAGATGTCAGTGTCTTTTCCAAAGCTCGTGGCGGCGGTAGCCGCGGTTATTATCCTGCCGTCTCAGACTTATGCCCTGGAGAATACATACCTGCCAGTTGAGAAGGTGCCGTATTATGAGGAAATGCCTGACCAGCCCCACCGGCTGGGCCCCTTATGGGGCAAGCGCGATGTGGGTCCGGCTGGAACGCTGCTGAAAGTCCCGGGGGGATGGCAAGCACCGATACATGCACATACGGCAGACTATCAGGGCATTGTCATTGAGGGCACCTGGAGCCACTGGGTGCCGGAAA
>NZ_RZSX01000026.1:0-16683 GCF_004023105.1 Mesorhizobium sp. M5C.F.Ca.IN.020.32.2.1
GTTCCAGGGCTTCTGGAAGCTGCATTCCGAACATCTTGTGCCGCCGCTTGCGCAGGAACCGCAGGGTCATGATCGGAAAGACCAAACACATGACGGGAAGCACTGCCAGTGCAATGATCAGCGGCAGGCCGTAGGAAACGGCAAACAGGCAGATGCCAAGCGCCAGACCCGACGTGATCAGCAGAAATTTCGGCAGCGGTAGGACCATGCCGGACTGGATCCGCAGCTCCCGAATCCGGTCGAGTGAAAGCATCGAAGAACCGCCTTCCATCCCACGCTCTTTGCGCAGTTGGATCAGCACCTGCTCTTGGCTGAGGTTTTTCTCCTGCAGCTTCATTCGCCGATTGATCGCCATGCGGCGATCCCGGTGTCCGGCGTAAAGCAGGTAAAACGCTTCGGCGATCATGATGCCGGTCAGACCGGCGCCGGCATAAATCACATAGATGGCGGTGAATCCCTCGAGCATTGATTATTCCTGCTGTCTGCCAGGCTCGAAATACCGCCCAGGAAATTCGATGCCCATCGCCTTCAGGTCTTCGAGGAAGCGTGGGCGCAGGCCGGTCGCCTCGAAGTGGCCAAGGATCGTCCCGTCCGCTTCCATGCCGGTGCGCACGAAGCGAAATATCTCCTGCATCTGGATCACGTCGCCTTCCATCCCGGTCACTTCGGCGACGCTCGTGACCCTGCGCTTGCCGTCGGAAAGCCGGGTAAGCTGCACGATGATATCGAGCGCGCTTGCGATCTGGCTGCGGATCGACTGCACGGTCATCGGCATTCCGGTCATGCCGAGCATCTGTTCGAGACGGGAAATCGCGTCGCGCGGCGTGTTGGCATGAATGGTCGCCATCGAGCCTTCGTGGCCGGTGTTCATCGCCTGAAGCATGTCGAAGGCTTCCTCGCCGCGGCACTCGCCGAGGATGACGCGGTCCGGCCGCATGCGCAGCGCGTTTTTGACCAGATCGCGCTGCTTGAGTTCGCCGTGACCTTCGATATTGGCCGGCCTCGTCTCCATGCGCGCCACATGCGGCTGCTGCAATTGCAGTTCGGCCGCGTCTTCGATGGTGATCAGGCGCTCGTCTTCGGGGATGAAGGCCGACAGCGCGTTCAGCATCGTCGTCTTGCCGGTGCCGGTGCCGCCGGAAATAATCGTCGTCTTGCGGGCATGGACTGCGGCGGCAAGGACCTCGGCCATGTTCTGCGTGACCGCACCAAATTCAACGAGCTTATGCAGGCCGAGCTTATTCTTGGAGAATTTGCGGATGGATACCAGCGGCCCGTCGACACCGACCGGTCGGATGGCGGCATTGAAGCGTGAGCCGTCGAGCATGCGCGCGTCGACCATCGGCTGGGATTCATCGACGCGGCGGCCGACGGCCGCAACGATCTTGTTGATGATGCGTATGAGGTGAGCTTCGTCCTTGAACGGAATATGCACCTGCTCGAGCTTGCCATGCCGCTCGACGAAGCAACTGCGATGGCCGTTGATCAGGATGTCGTTGATGGTCGGGTCTTTCAGCAACGGCTCGAGCGGGCCGAGGCCGACCATTTCGTCGACAATGTCATCCACCAGCGCGTCGAGTTCGGCGACGTTGACCGCAAGCCGTTCGCCGCGCGCCTTCTCGGAGACGAAATCATGCACCTGCCGCCGCATCTCGTCGCGCGGCAGGCGCTCGAGCGCTACGAGGTTGATCTCTTCGATCAGCATGCGGTGAATGCGCATTCTGGCGTCGAGGACCTTCGTGGGCTTTGCCGGTCCCACCTCGGGTTTCGGCGGGGCCGGCTTGCGTGTCGTCGGGATGACGACCGGCCGATGCTGGATTGGCGCCTGCTCCTGCCGGCTTTCCGGCGTGGCATCGCGTTTCTGGAGCATCGAAAATCGGCTGTTCACCCGGCTCTCCTCAAAAGACTTTTGCCGAGCCCGAACAGTGAACGCTTTTTCCGCGATTCCGCCACGACCTCATCAGGCAGGACTATTCGCCTGAGATCGTTGACGACATTCGCGTTGGGGTCGATCTCGTGCAGCGGAACGCCGCGATCGACGGCCTCGCGCACCAGCTTGTAATTGTTCGAGATGCCGCCGACGAAATGCTCGCCGAGGAATGCCTGGACGTCGGCCCGCTTGATGCCGCTTTCGAACAGGCGTTGTTCGAAGCGGTTGACGAGGACGTTTGGCTTCACCTCCTTGCCCACCGTCTCATAAACGGCCTGGATCAGCCGCTGCGTATGGCGCAGGCACGGCACGGTCATTTCGGCGACGATGTAGAGCTTGTTTGAGCCCAGCAGCACGGTCTCCGTCCAGGGAAACCACGTGCGCGGCATGTCGATGACGACATTGTCGTAATAGGCGGAGACGAGGTCCAGCATGCGGACAACCACGTCGGCGTTGAACGTGCGCATCTCCGCTGGCCGCGGAGGCGCAGCCAGCACGCAGAGACCGCTCGCATGTTTCGAGAGCATCACGTCAAGAAGCTGGCGGTCAAGGCGTTCCGGCTGATTCTCGATTTCGTTGATGTCGAAGCGTGGCTCGAGGTCGAGATATTCGGCGCATGAGCCTTGCTGGAAATTGAGATCGACTACGCAGGTCGACGATCCGCGCGTTACCGAATGGTGGAGCTGGAACGCGGTTTGCAGTGTCAGGGTGGTGGTGCCTACCCCCCCGGCGGCGGGCATGAACGTGTAGATTTGCGACTCGGTGTTCTCTTCGCGCCCCGGTCCCTCAAGCGCGCGAACGCAGGAGCGAACAAGATCGGCGGTGGTCAGCGGCTTGACCAGAAAATCGGCGACCTGAAGCTGAACCAGGATGCGCGCGGCGGACGCATTGAATTCCTGAGTCACAACGATGATTGCAGCGCGCCTCTCGAGCCGCCGCGTAATGCGCTGCAGCGCCTCGATCTCGTTGAGCTTGGCCGCATCCATGTCGACGATCACCGCGCTGCAATCAGCCTCCTGGATTTCGCCGCGCAACTCGGTGACGTTCTTCTCGACCGTAACAAGCGCAACCGCCTCCGACGAGGCGAACGCCGTCCTCGTTTTCTGCACAAAGCTCTTGTCGGTGGAAACAAGCACGATCCGCTTGGTTTTTCCGGGATTTGCCATTCTTCTCGCACGCGCGTTTGGTGGCCTGATCAGTAACCGGCCGTTGGTTGCGATGCTTTTTCCTCGACCGCTTTCGCGGCCGCGCTAGGCTGGGCGCCGCGGTTTGCTGGCACCCGAAGCCGGGTGCGTTCGACGCCCTCAGGCCACGGATCGACCATCTGCATCACGGTGTTGGCCGCCATCGCATTGCCCGCGCCTTGGGTCAGCCCGTCGAGACGCATCGTCTCCTCGGTTGCACAACCGCTGGCAGAGGCGAGCATTGCAACGGCGCCGATCATTGAAAGCGTTCGCATGCTCATTCCTTTGGGAGATCGAGGAAGTGGCCGACTTTTGTGGCTGGAGCGGCAGCGGCGGTTGCGGTCCCGCCATTGTGGGCGGCGTCGACGGTTTTCACCTCCTCCACATTGCCCAGAAAATAATCGACATTGCTTGCCGGCAAGGTGCCGTCAGCCGGCGTCAGCGGCTTCTTCGATGGGTCCATCGGCTTAACGAGGTACGGCGTGACGATGATGACCAGGTCCGTTTCGCGCCGCTGATACGCTCTGGAACTGAACAGCGGGCCGAGCACCGGCAACTTGCCCAGACCTGGAACGCGCTGCTGAACCATGTCGTTCTCGCTTTGCAGCAAGCCCGCCATCATAAAACTCTGACCGCTTTTCAGATCGATCGACGTGTGCGCGCGCCGCACCACGAAACCCGGGATGGAGATATTGCCGATATTGTAGGAAGCCGATCTATCGATCGAGGAGACCTCCGGCTCGATGTCGAGAGCGATCAGGCCGTCGCTGAGCACGGTCGGTGTGAAGTCCAGACTGACGCCGAACTTTTTGTATTCGACTGAGATCTTGCCGTCCTCTTCCGAGACTGGGATCGGAAACTCGCCGCCCGCCAGGAAGCTCGCTTTTTCACCCGAGCGCGCAATTAGGTTCGGTTCGGCAAGACGTCGCGCGACACCGCGGTCTTCCAGAGCCTTGATGGCGACATCGATTGACACGCCGTTGGAGAGAAGGCCGCCGATGAGCTGTGCCGCGGGAGTCGCCTTAGAAACCGAAGGGGTGGAGTTGAACGAGACGCCGCCATTGCTGCCGATGTATGTCACGCCGATTTTGGTGCCGAGTTCCTGTCCCACCTGCCGGTTGATTTCGACGAAGCGCACATTCAACTGAACCTGCTGCGAGGAGGAAATATTGACCGAGTTGATGACCGTTTCTTCGCCCGAAAAATTGGTGGCGATCCGAGTCGCCTTATCAACTGCCAACGCATCTTCGGCCGAGCCGGACAGAACAAGCCGGCCATTCGCCGAGCTAACCTTTATGTTGGCCCCCGGCACGCTGTCGCGGATGGTGCTGGCCAAACGGTCGGTGTCGAGCGTCACCTCGATGTCCATCGTACCGACCAGTTGCTTGTTTTCGTCGTAGAGAGCGATGGCCGTCGTGCCGAGATTACTGCCGAGCAGGTAGAAGGAGCGGTCCGTCAGCGGATTGACATTGGCGATCTCTGGATCGCCGATGACGATCTCGTAGAACGGCACATCGGTCTTGATCGTTCTGGGCTTTCCCCTGGCGAGCTTGATCGACATGTTTTTGGTCGAGGTAACGTAAACCACGCCGTTGCCGGCCTCAGCGTTTCCAACGCCAACCAGAAAGTGTCCCGCCGCAAACGAGATCGCCAGCAAGGCTATTCCGGCAGCATGCGCGCCGCTCCGACACAAATTGCCCATCCACCCAAACATTGCCTGTCCCCAAAAATCCGGCACCCCTGCCGGTGTCGTGTCACTTGTCCGGCGCAACAACCTGATAGGATTGCGGGTTGGTCCCGCGCGTCACAATCACGGTCTTGAATTTTTGCGCTTCCGGCCCCACTGCGGCGATTGCCTCGATGACTGCGCCCGCAGCATCCGACGCGCCGGCCGCCACCGAGCCGCCGAATGAAGAGATGGTCGTCAAACCGTCTGTCGAACCACCGCCTTCGCTTGAGGCGCGCAGCGACAGCGACAGCGTGCCCACCGTGCGGGCCAGCGCCACCTTCTGCGCGCCCTCGGCATTGACCTCGATGGTCACAGAATTAGCGATCTGCGGACTGATCTGCCGCTCGTCGGCGCCCTGGCCGACGGTCAGCACCTTGGCGCTCTCGACCACGATCTCGCTGGTCAGCGTCGAACCGGCCGCGCCTTCGGCATTTTTCGCGACTTCGGTGATGGCGCCGGCGTCGCGCGTCAGCACCACGTCGACATGGTCGCCGGGCATAACGAAGCCGCCGACGCCGGCTATTTCGTCGGTGCGGATTGTCACCGCCCGCATGCCTGGCGAAAGCAGGTTCGACAGCGTCGCGCGCCCATTGGGACCTGACAGTTTTGCAAGCAAAAGCGGCTCGTTGATCTCGAGGGGTGAAAGCACGACACGACTTCCCTCGGCCAAAGCTTCGTTGATCGTCGTGAAGGCGCCCTGCGGAAGCGAATCCTGCGGCCACGGAATTTCCGCCAGTTGCGTCCGCTCTAGCGCCATGCCGAAGCGCAGCGGCGTCTTGGCGACGACGATCGTCTGAAACTGCATCGCCGGCGGCGCGGGTGTCGGAACTGCGAGCGAAATCCCTCCGGCACGAGCGTTTGCTTCGCTCTTAATCCAGAGATCGGCGGCAAAGATCGAGGCCGCGCCGAACACCGCGGCGATGCCGATCATTGTAATGGCTTTGCCCTTCACACCCGATACCTCAAAATGCACCCTTCTTGCCTTTTGTCTTTGGCCGGACGCTACCGGGCGATTCTGAACAATTAGAAACTTCGCTTATTCGAATTGGAGCTATCGTTGCGTCTGGTTACCGAACCCTTGGACCTTTTTCCGCAATTTGAGTGAGCGCCATTTACTCTTGGGTCGAACATTCACTTGGTTCGACGTTTCCGGCACGTCGTCACGTTGTTGGCACGGTCAATGCGGCCAGAAGCAATCGGCAGTTTTCAGGAACGAGTTCATCAGGCCTCTGTGAAATGCTTCGCCTCTAATCTGCGATGGCGTCGCTACCGTGAGCGCCCGGGTCCCAGTTCCGGTGATCGGCCTCTTCAAAACCTAGCGCGCCGGCACCGGCGTCTACATCGTGGCCGGTGGCAGGACTTTCTGGCATTTTATCTCGGCGTGCAGGCTGTTTCGACTACACGGAACATGCAGTTGGATATCTGGGCTGACCCATGGCGAAACCGATCTTGTACGGTTATGGTGACAAGTTGGAACGTACGTTTTCCGTCGCCATATTCTTAATTGTATTTACGTGTGCGATCGTCATCTTGCTTTTCAACATTGATTCTATTAGATTGGAAATACCGTATTCAAAAATTGTTTTCGGACGAGACAAGACTGACGATAGCATCGGACCATTTTCTAGCTGTACTAGGATTCTTTTCGCTATTCTCTGTTTCCGTGCTTTCGATGGTAACGATTTTGCTTTTAATTTGGCGCTGCTCTACGAAAGTTGCCCACGTCGTGTCTGAAGTATTCCGCGACGACCGTCCTTAACTCGATCACTTTAGATAGAGCGGGCCTCCAAGACGTTGGATGTCACAGCGCGATCACCCCGACCGTTTCAGAAAATCGCGTCTGTCGCGCCGCATGGGGTCACTGCGACGCTGCCGGCGCCAGTCGCAATATCCTTCCCGCTGGCTCGTCGGTCAACGCCATTACCGCGCCGTCGGGAGCCTGCACCACGTCTCGGATACGCCTGCCGAGAGCGAGGACTTCCTCGCCGGCGACCTGCTTTCCATCGATCCTGACACGAACGATGCCTTCCGCCGAAAGTCCGCCAATCAGGAGGTCGCCTCGCCAATCGGCAAACATGTCGCCGGTGTAGAAGGTCATGCCGGAAGGCGAGATGACCGGCGTCCAGCTATGGATGGAGTCGGCAAACTCCGGCCGGGTGGAAGGATCGGGGATGCGTTCGCCCGAATAATGCCGGCCCCAGCTGACTGCGGGCCAGCCGTGATTCCTGCCCGCTTGCGGAATGTTCAGCTCATCGCCGCCGCGCGGTCCCATTTCCGCCGTCCAGAGCACGCGGGTTTCGGGATGGATCGCTGCGCTTTGCACATTGCGATGCCCGTAGGACCATATCTCATCGGCGCCGTCCTTGCCGACGAAAGGATTGTCGTCAGGCACAGACCCATCGGGATTGATGCGGACGACCGTGCCGAGATGATTGTTCGCGTCCTGCGCCTGTTGCGCCTTGCCGCGATCGCCGAGCGTGACGAAGAGCTTGCCGTCCGGCGCGAATACCAGGCGGGAGCCGTAGTGGTGCCGGCTGGACACGGCTGGTTCCTGCCGGAAGATCACTTCGAAGTTCGAAAGCGCGCTGCCGTTCTTATCCAGACGTCCACGGCCGACGGAGGTGGCCGCGCCGCCGCCGCGTTCCTCCGAGTAGGAGAGATAAACCGTCCGGTTGTTGGCAAAGTCCGGATCGAGCGCCACATCCAGCAGACCGCCTTGTCCGGTGGCGAGGACGTCCGGCACACCGTCGATCGGATCGGAAACGGCCCCCTCGGTCGAGACGAGCCGCAGGCGCCCTGGACGCTCGGTGACCAGCATTGCGCCGTCGGGCAGGTAGGTCGCGCCCCAGGGATGTTCGAGCCCTTCGGCAAAGGTCTCGACCGCAATGCGGCCGGTCTCGCTCTCGATGCTGCCGTCCTGCGCGAGCGTGGTCGAGGGCGCACCGAAGGCAAGAAGAAAAGACGAAGCAATGAATATCCGCAGCATGATTTCTCCATCCGAACGGGGATATAGGGGAGGAGCCGCCGGCTCCCCGATATAATGACCGACTGCCGATGCAGTTCCAAGCTGGCGCGCGCGCCTCGGTTTTCAACTATGACCAGGTCCGGATCGAGCGAGATGAGCACGGGGCCTGTGGCACCCTCAGTACGATCTACGTGAAAAGAAGCCAAATGAGCGCGAACTGAAAAACCATCGAGACACAACTGAAACACATCTGCGCGCAGGCGACATGCACGCGAAACGCTTTGGGGCGATGGTCACCCCAAGCCAGGAATGCAGGAGCGTCGCCGATGACACCCGACCAGATCAGACTTGTCCAGGACAGTTTTCGCGAGGTCGTCCCGATTCGCGTGGCCGCCGCCGCGCTGTTCTATGACCGCCTGTTCGCGATCGACGCGGACCTTCGCGCGCTGTTTCCGGTGAGAGACATGACCAAGCAAGGCGCCAAGCTGATGGCGAGCCTGGGCTTCGTCGTGCACGGATTGGACCGTGCCGACACCATCCTCCCGACGGTGCGCGTGCTCGCCAAGCGTCACGTGACCTACGGGGTCGAGGAGCGTCATTACCCGATCGTCGGGCAAGCGCTCATCGAGACGCTGGCAGTCGGCCTCGGTCCGGCTTTTACACCGGCTGTCCGCGACGCTTGGGAGGCAGCCTACGGATTGCTCGCGAATGTGATGATCGCGGCTGCCCGCGAAGATCAGCTCGCAGCGTGATTTTATTGGATGCAGCCGAAGGCGACCATCCAGCCGAACGGCAAATCATAAATAGAGGAGAAAACGATGTTCAGATACACAGCTCTTGCAGCGCTTTGCGTTGTGGCAGGTTCCGCTTCTGCCGGCGAACTCACGGCCCGTCAGGGTGGGAGCGTCGATCTCGGCAACTTTCACGGCGTCGTCTACTACACGGAGGCGGCTGACGGCTACCGGGTGGTCACCACGATGGCGGCGGGCGAAGAAAGTTTGCCAGTACGCTTCGTCGCGACCCTCACCGAGGGCCAGGCGTTCGTGATCTCGGTCCCGGGCGAGTTGGCAGGGGCCGGCCAGGCACTCGAAATATCGCGCGCCCAAGGCAAGCTCGTTGTCGCCAAGGTGGAGTCCACCCAGTAACGGGCGGAAAGTTGACGTTGCGACGTAACTGGATAGCCTTGCGCTTGCTTTCCGCCTCTTCCAAACAACGCGACGAGACAATCGGCACCGCCAAAGGGATGACTATCGTCCCAACCTCGGAGAACGAGATGCTCAAGGTGCAATGCGCAGAGGTTCGATTTCGACTTTTTGAGTGCGGTCGATTTTTCCTGGCGCTGATCGGCGCTGGCGTGCTTGCGTCGGCCGCCTTTGCCGATGCCGAGCCCACAATCCTCGCCGTCGCGGATTTCGAGTTCAAGGATACATCCGGCGAAGTCAGGGACCAGACCGCCGAACACGAGGCGCGACTGAAGGCATTTGGCGTTGCGTTGCAGGATGGTCTTTCGGGCAACCAGAAGATCGACCTCGTCGCACTACCCTGTCAGGCAGAACAGTGCACCATTAAGGACCCCGGCCTTGTCGATCTCTCCAAGCGGGCAAGAACAGCCAGCGCGAAATATCTCCTGATCGGTCAGGTGCACAAGATGAGCACGCTGGTTGGCTGGGTGAAGTTCGCAGTGCTGGATTTGAACGACAACAAACCTGTCTGCGATCGATACCTGACCTACCGCGGGGATACCGACGAAGCGTGGCGACGCGCAGCAGAGTTCACCGCGCGCGACATCGAGAAGCACTGCATTCCGTAGCGTTGCGTCTATCACCAGCGCATCTTGGAAGATTTGGCTTCCCGGGCGCTTTAGCTCCGTTGGTAGAGCACATCATTCGTAATGATGGGGTCAGGTGTTCGAGTCACGCAAGCGGCACCAGTTGTTTCATAGGCTTAGGTGCACTGCCCGCAAGCGCAAAGCCTTTCCATCAAGACGCGTTCCGAGGCACAAATGGCGCCATTCGTGTCAGGCTTCTTCCTCTTTGCTGGTTCGTCCACCTTACGTCTGGCCGGCCCTATCAAGCCACTCTTCATTGATGCGGCGCCGTCATCTCCTTTCTGGACCTCGCCACAACGCTGATGCGTGCGGTCAACCCCCGGAACCGCTCCGTGTGTCAACGTGATCGTCCAGAAAGGGCATCCCTCGAATGGACGAAGACAGGCCCAGATTTAAGCGTACTTTGCCGTGTTCGTTTTCCAATGGCGCTGCGGATCGGAAGCTCCGTGCGAGGTTCAAGCCCTTATCGGAACGGAACGGTCCACCGGGGGCGGGGCAGGAGGCCGAGGATGTTCATTGCCGCAACGGGGCCGACGGCCCAGTTGGCAACAAAGCTCACTAAAAAGACCCAGAAAGCAAAAGACGTCTTGAGAACCGAGGGGCTTGGGCGGTTCCTCCAACTGTCGGCCTTGTCGCTGAGCGAACCGTTTAGGTCGCGATGGCTCCGTCGTCGCGTTGCGACGGACGCAAGGCAGGCATTGTCCAAGCTCAAGGCAGCTAGGCGAAGTCGCGGATTGTTTATCGATTGTGGTTCGAACATCGGTCAGGGATACAAATACTTTTCTCGGTACTACACACCCGACCGCTACGACTTCGTTCTAGTCGAGCCCAACAAGAATTGCCTGGCGCACCTTTATACTTTGCGCTCAGGAAAGGCCACTATGGAGATCATCGGCAAGGCGGCAAGCGTGAAAGATGGCTACGCCGAATTATTTGGTCCCCCTCCGGGCCGGTCGGAGCCCACCCACCAAAGTTGCTCGATCGTCCCTGACCACAACGAAAGCTTGTATCAATCGCTGCGATTTGCCCCGGACCTTGTCGAAACGTTTTCGCTGTCACAGATGATCCGAGCGAAGCATGAGCTGTACGACGTGGTCGTTCTCAAACTCGATGTAGAAGGGGCAGAGTACGAGATCCTTGATGACTTGATCAGGTCCGGAGTCCATCGCGATCTTTATGCCGCATATGTGGAATTCCACTCTCTCAAAATGCGGAATTCTGAGAGAAGAAAGAAACACGTCGTGGAATTGCAAATCAGACATGCATTCCTTGAGGCAGGCACGCGCTTCAGCGAATGGATATAGCGTCGGTGATCGGAAGGATAGGCAGCCTGGTCGACATGACTGGACGCTGAATGGTTGCCCGGATCCCTGAGTGGTTCGGTGCCGATCCGGGGCGTTTCAATTTTCCAGATCCGAGCCCAACGACGCCACAGTTTTCAGCGCGCCGTCGAGCATCTCGCCCTTCTCGTCCTTCAACGCGGCTTCGCGCAAGCGGCGGATCCAGTCGGCGGCGTCGGCGCGGCCCTTGAGCAGATCGAGTGCCGACAGCACGCCGTCGAATTTCGACTGGGCGCGGGCATGGGTGTCGCTGTAGCCCTTGATCAGGCGGCGACAGTTGAGGATTTCGACGGAGAGTGCGTAGTCCTCCCTGACATGGCCGAGCGCCAGCGCATACCAGCGCTCGAGATGTGCGGTCTCGACCTTGTGGCGCAGCAGGCGACGGCGCCAGCGACGCAGGCCGCCGATGAACCACAGCGCGACGAAGCCGGCGAAACTGTCGGTGCGGATGCGGCGGCCATGGTTGATGCGGCGGTCAAGGAAGGCGGCAAGCCTCGGCCGCGCCTCGATGTAACTGCCGAGGCCGGACGGCAGCGTGCCGCAGAATTCCTCGATGCGCGGATGGAAATATTCGGTCACCTGGAGGATCGTTCCCTCCTTGACACCGACCTCGCGGCGCACCCGCTTGTCGCGCGTCGAACGCGTCTTCAGGTCGGCGACGCGGATCATGTCGTCGTAGCACATGGCGTTGGCCAAATGCTTTGCCGCTGATATCGACAGCGCGTAGTCATGCTCGGCACTGTCCAGAGCGACGGCCCGGTCGAGCCGGTCGAGATACTCGCCGCCATAGGCGATGTCCTGATAGTCGACGACTTTTTTCAGACCGCGAAACGCCATGTCGCGCAGGGAAAGCGGCAGCGCGTCGACGCGCGCCGCAAGGTCCTGCCAGCCCTTCAACAGGCTTTCCGGGCCGCTCACCTTTGCCGCCGCGCCCGAGCCGGTTTCAGCAGCTTTCGGCTCTGCGATCTTGTCGCCCAGAGGTGGCGTGTTCGTGATGTCGCGGGCGCGATCAAAGGACGCGCCGAAGGCGGCGAGGCTGGCCTTCACGCCGCGGCCGCCGGCACCGATCGCCTGTTCATAGCTCTCGCGTGTGAACGGCAAGGCATCGGAGCCGGCCAGCGCGCCGAGCAGGCTGGCCGAGATCATCGAGCCGTTGTCGGCGGCGATCTTCTCCATGTCGAAGGCGATGAAGCGCTTGGCCGCCGTTTCAGCCGTGGCATGCACCTTTGAGGACGAGGCGCGGCCATCGCCGGGCTCGATCTTTTCCGAGACCGCGGCGATGCGATGCGACGAGGCAATCAGCGTCGTGCGCTCCGGCGTGACGAAGCCGCGAATGATGGCGCGGCCGGCTTCCATCAGTTCGGCGGCGATCAAGATGTCGACGTCGCCCTGCGAGGGCGACAGCGCAAAGACCGGCAGGCGACCGGTGTCGCGGCACATTTCGACATAGTAGATCGTGGCGCCGGTGCGCTGGGCGACGCCGGCGACCGAGGTCGATTGCGCGACATAGCCATTGCGTTCGGCGACGTCGGTGATCCAGTCGGCGAGCACGCCGCCGCCCTGGCCGCCGACCGCCAGCACGGCAAGCTTGATGACGCGCTCGCCTTCGGGAGCACCGGCGTTCGAGCGCGATGAGGGAACGGCGTCAAGCATCGGCGAATGTGAGGCGCCGGCTTTCACGGCGCCGCTGCAAGAGGCTGATCGTGGCGCGACGCGCGGCTTCGAGGAAACGGTCCCAGCGGCTGGGATTGTGCACCACGTCGGCGCGGTAGAAGGACGGGCACAGCACCGCCGCATCGGCAACCTCGCCGCAATTGCCGCAGCCGACGCAGCTCTGGTCGATATGCGCCACCGGATCGTCGCGCAGCGGATCGTCCAGCGACTTCACCGACAGCGACGGGCAGCCGGAAAGCCGCATGCAGGCATGGTCGCCGGTGCAGATGTCCTCGTCGACGCCGAATTTCGGCTTGACGATCCTTTTCCCGCCCTTGATCGCCCTGTCGACCAGCGGCTTTTCGCGGCGCTGCCGGTTCAGCATGCATTCGGACGAGGCGACGATGACTTTTGGGCCCTTCTCGTCCGTCGTCAGCGCCTCGCGCAGCGTGTCCTGCATCTTGGTCACGTCATAGGTGCGGTCGATGTGGCGCAGCCATTTGACACCCATGCCCTTCACCGCCTCGGTGATCGGATGCTTGGTCGATTTGGACTTGTTGCCGGCGCGGGATGAAAGAATGTCCTGCCCTCCCGTCGCCGCCGAATAGAAATTGTCGACGATGACGATGACGCCGTCGTTCTTGTTGAACACGGCGTTGCCGATCGACGAGGTCAGGCCGTTGTGCCAGAAGCCGCCGTCGCCGACGAAGGAGATCGACCGGCGCTTAGCATCGGGCGAATTGAACGCTGAGGCCGAGGCCGGCCCCAGCCCGTAGCCCATGGTAGTAGCGCCAAGCTCGAAAGGCGGCATGATCGAAAACAGATGGCAGCCGATGTCGGAGGCGATGTGGTGCTTGCCCAGCTCCTGCTCGACCAGCTTGGTGGCGGCGAAGATCGGCCGTTCCGGACAGCCGACGCAGAAGCCGGGCGGACGGCCCGGAACGACGTTGATAAGGTCGGCGGTATCCAGCCCGTCGCCGATCTTGTTCGGCGCGCGGACTTCGCCCGGCAGCAGGTGGGGGATGGTGGCGCGCAGGAACGATCCGATGCCGTCGAGCATGACCTGGCCGGTGTATTCGCCAGCCATCGGCAGGTGCTCCTTGCCGACGAGTTTCGTGCCACGCCCGGCCTTGTGCAGCATCGATGCGAAAGCCTGCTCGATATAATTGGGCTGGCCTTCCTCGACGACGAGCACAGCGTCCTTACCCTCGCAGAAGGACAGGAACTCGTCGTCGATCAAGGGATAGACGGCATTCAGCACGTAGAGCGGCACGTCTGTCACACCATAGGTGTCGGCAAGGCTTAGCCGCTGCAGCGCCCGGACGACCGAATTGTACATACCGCCCTGCATGACGATGCCGACCGAGCCGTGCTCCGGACCGAAGAACTCGTTGATCTTGTTTTTGCGGATGAAATCCACCGCCGCCGGCCAGCGTTTCTGCACCTTTTCCTTCTCGTGCAGGAAAGAGGCGGGCGGCAGCACGATGCGGCCGGTGTCGCGGCGCGGCGCGTCGAGCGCATCGGCCACCGTCATGGTCGGCCGCTTGTTGTCCTTGGCGATGAAACGGCCATGGACATGGCAGCAGCGGATGCGGACCTGCAGCATGACAGGCGTGTTGGAAACCTCGGAAAGCTCGAAGCCGTCCTCCACCGCCTTGACGATCGAGGGCAGGTTCGGCCGCGGGTCGAGCAGCCAGACCTGGCTCTTCATGGCGAAGGCGTGGCTGCGCTCCTGCATGATCGAAGAGCCTTCGCCATAGTCCTCGCCGACGATGATCAGCGCGCCGCCGGTGACGCCGCCCGAGGCGAGATTGGCGAGCGCGTCCGACGCGACATTGGTGCCGACTGTCGACTTGAAGGTCGCCGCACCGCGGATCGGATAATGCACAGATGCGGCCAGCATGGCGGTGGCGGTGGCTTCCGAGGCGCTGGCCTCGAAATGCACGCCGAGCTCGCCCAGAATATCCTGCGCATCGGCCAGCACATCCATCAGATGGCTGATCGGCGCGCCCTGATAGCCGCCGACATAGCCGACGCCGCATTGCAGCAGCGCCTTGGTGATGGCGAGAATGCCCTCGCCGGAAAACTCTTCGCCGGCGCCGAGCCTGAGCTTTTCGACTTCCTTGGCAAAAGACCGTTCAGCCATGTCAGCCTCCTTCCGTTGCCGCCGATATCCGGCGGCGGCGTACGTCTAGATGTCGTGCTTGCGAATGTTCTTCAGCATCTTCTGCAGCGTCGCGATCAGGGCGGCATATTCAACATCATCGATGTTATCGAACATCGCCTCGAACGCATCATGCATGGCCGGCCAGGCGCGGCCGAACTCGGCGCGGCCGTCGTCGGTCAGGAATACATGGCGGATGCGGCTGTCGGTGACTCCCTGCTCCCGCCGCACAAATCCTTGCCCTTCCAGCGTGTCGAGCGTCCGGCTCAACGTGGATTGTTCGATGACCGTGTAGACCGAGAGATCGTTGACGGTGACGCCGTCGGCCACCGACAGCACGGCGAGTGTGCGCACCTGCGGGATGGTCAGGCCCTGCTTGCGAAAATCGTCGCGCAAGGTGGCGTTGTAGCGGCCCATGATGCGGTTCATCAGATAGGGCGCGAATTGCTGCAGTCCGATCTGGCCCAGTGTCGAGATGCGCTGGCGCTTTTCAACCTTCTGTTCCATCACAGCCTCCCCGCCAGCAGAAAGCCGGAACCGCCGCCAAGCCCGGCGCCGGGATGGGTCGAGGCTCCGATGTGGTAGAGGCCCTTGATCCCGGTGTCGTGATTGCGGCTCGTCTTGAACGGCCGCCATAAGAACGACTGGTCGATGGTCGATGAGCCGCCATAGGGATCGCCGCCGACCAGATTGACGTTGATCGCTTCCAGATCGGCCGGCGAATAGGCGCGGCGTGCAATGACGCTGTCCTTGAACCCGTCGATATGGCTGGCGAGGATCGCTTCGGCACGGTCCGCGTAGGCCTCGCGCAGCGCGTCGGTCCAGCGGCCGTCGGCCGGTGTCTGCAGTTTGCCGGCGGCATCGCCCTTGATATGGCGTGGCGCCTCGGGCAGTTGCAGCCACAGGATCGCCTTGCCTTCCGGACAGCGCGAAGGATCGAGCGCATGCGGCTGGCCGACGCAGATGGTCGGCACCTCCGGCAGCATGCCGCGCGTGGCCTCGTTGCAGGCTTTCGACACGCCGTCGAGCCCCGGTGTCAGATGCAGTAGCGCGACCTTTGCCAGGCCCTCGCCGCGCCATGCGGGCGGCTTGTCCAGGGCATAGTGTATTTGGAAATTGCCCTTGCCGTAGCGGTATTTCTGCGCCGCCTCGAGGTCGGCTTTCGGAGCCGCGTCGCCGAGCAGCCGCCCGTAGAGATGGGTCGGCGTGACCGAGCAGATCACGCTCTTCTTCGCGGTGACCGTATCGCCCGAAGCCAGCCGTACGCCGGTGGCTCGGCCTCCGCTCTGGATAATGGAGGCAACGTCCCCTTCAGTCCGGATCACGCCGCCGCGCTCCTTGATCAGCGCTTCGAAGGCGGACAGCAGATTCCCAGCGCCGCCCTTGACGATCGGCGCGCCGGCAGCTTCCAGCGCAAAGGCGATAACCCTGGCGATCTGGCCGGAGAACGCGTCTTCAGGCCCAAGGCCGGCATGCAGCACCCAGGGCGCCCACAGCGCCCGGGTGATCTCCGACTGGTAAGTGTTCTCCAGCCAGCCGCGCGCCGGCACCAGCGCATCGCCGAGAAAGGCGGCAAGGCCGCGCGGGCCGCGCCGCCAGGCTTCGCCCGCCAGCAGCCTGGTCGTGGGGTAAGACCACAGGCTGCCGCCGAGCAGCCCGAACAGCAGGCCGGCATTGCGCTCGATCTCGCCGACGTCGCTGCCGTGCCGGTCGCCATCGCCTGCGGCAAGCGCATTGGCAGCCGCGACATTGGCGGGCCGATCGGTGCGCAGGATGGCATAGCTGCCGTCCGGCCGCAGCACGCCGGTGGGCGTGCCGGTGTTGCAGAATTCCAGGCCGTGCCGCGCCAGATCCTTGCCCAACGCCGCATAGGCAGGCGAGGTGATGAAC
>NZ_RZSX01000270.1:0-7181 GCF_004023105.1 Mesorhizobium sp. M5C.F.Ca.IN.020.32.2.1
ATGTCTTTCCATCCTGATCTATGCCTTCGGCGTGGGAGTTCTCCGACTATCTTCGTCAACAACAGCTGCACATCCTTCGCGATGCCGGCCAGCTTGGCTTTGACGAGGGCCGTCATCGGGGTGGCCGGATCGACCGCTGCGACCTCACGCAACAATTAGTCGGGCCAGCCGGGAGTGCTTTGATCCAACGCAATGAGCAGGCAAGATCGGGTGCCGATTATCGCCACCAAAAGGAGACCAGGCGGTGACGATCCGAAATCTCGAACATGCAGCACGTCCGAAGTCAGTTGCCGTCTTTGGCGCTTCTGTGCGTGACGGCGCCGTTGGACGTGTCGTCTTTGACAACATCGTCAATGGCGGTTTCGAGGACGAGCATTGCACTCTATCCGGAATTCCTAGCCAGGATCTCACCTGACGATCTCCGCCTGCGTTCCTGTCGCCACGGAAGAGTTTTTCCGACCAAATGTTGAAGAGGCTGACCCAGCTCGACTATGATCGCGACATGGCCTTCGTTGCGCTCGAGGCGGACACTGGCGCTCTCGCAGGCGTCAGCCGTCTTTCCTGCGATCCGGACCATGCCGTCGCCGAATACGCCTTGCTCGTTCGCACTGACCTGCAGGGCCATGGTCTCGGCTGGGAGTTGCTCAGACAGGTCATAGACTATGCAAAGGCTGATGGGATCGGTCGTATCGAAGGCATGATGCTCAGCGAAAATACCAGGATGCTGGCCATGTGCCGCGAGTTTGGTTTTTCAGTAAGCCATCATCCCAGCGAGTCGGGTCTATCATTGGCGACGTTGGAACTCGGCTGAATTGGCCGCCGGCAGTTCAGGATGCCGTCTTGAGCGGATCGACCTTCATCGAGGCGGTCGCCTCCGAATAGCTCACCAACTCTCTGGCGATGTGGCCGAGCTTCTGGTCGGCGTTGATCTTGTGCCAGGCAGACTGGATGGCATTTCGCTGCAATTACCGAGAAAGGACATCTACAGTGGCGTCGGAAGGACCGCCCCTTCGCTCGCTGATCCGTCGCCAGAGAAGAAGTGGATCTGCCTCGAGCCAGAATCCGGCAAAGGCGACCCCTCTGCTGCTTGCCGCCTTCTCGATCCGGTCACGGTCCGCCGGTCTGTCGAAGACGGCATCGGCAACCACCGAACCGCCTTCGGAGAGGATCAGGCCGGCGCGCCATGCCATTTCGCGGTAGACGCGTTCGGAGAACTCCGGTCGATAAGCCCTGTCCGGCAGTCTGGTTTGGGCGGGCACCCCATGCATCGCTTTGCGGATGCGGTCGCTCTCGACAATGCGCGCGCCGGGCGGAGCGCCGATATGTGCGGCGAGTAGCTCGGCGATGGTGGTCTTGCCGGAACCGCTCAAGCCGCCGATCGCGATCAGGCGAGGGGGCTTTTCCCGGAGAAGTTCCTGGGCCAGTGCGAAATAAGATCTGGCTTCGGCAACCAGCCTCGCTGAATCGGCACTACCTTCCTCGACCTGCGTCGCGGTGACATGCGCGCGCACCGCGGCCCGCACGGCCATGAAGAAAGGCAGGAGGGCGAAACCGTCCTCGTCGTCAGCCTCGTCGAGGTACCGATTCATCACGAGATTGGCCAGATCGGGAAAGCCGCGGTGCCAGAGGTCCATCAGCAGGAAGGCAAGATCGTAGAGCACGTCGGTGCTGGCGATCTGGTCATTAAATTCGACGCAGTCGAAAAGACGCGGCTCGCCGTCCATCACACAGATGTTGCGCAGATGCAGGTCTCCGTGGCAGCGTCGGATTTTGCCCGCTGCCTCGCGTCGGTCGAGCAGCCCGGAATGACGTTCAAGCGCGGTGCGAAAGCTCTCGGTGAGTGTTTTGATCTCTGCTAGCTCGAAAACACGGCTGGTGGCAAAGCCAGCTTCGTTTATATCGAGCACATCTGCCAGGTTCGACGAGCCGCTGCCGTCGTGAATCTGCGGTACACCGCGATGATATTGGACGATCATGCGCGCGACTGCCGTCGTCAGCGCAGGCGTCAGGTCACCGCCAACGGCCATCCGGTCGAGGAGCTTCGACTGGTCGAAGCGGACCATCTCGATGACCGCATCGACCAGTTCGCCGGCTCCGTTCAGGGCGAGCCCGTCGCCGGCTTGTCGTGTTATGCGCCTCACACCGAGGTAAAACGCCGGGCGCCGTCTTCGAATTGAGCTCCACCTCCTTCTCGCACGCCGCAAGGCGGAGAGCGGCCGTCGAGAAGTCGACATAGCGCAGCTTGACCGCCCGCTTCATCTTGAAAGCACGGCGCCCAACCAGGAAGATACGCGAGATATTGTTTCGATCGCTTCGACCGCGTCGTTTCCGCCATACGTGGCGGGGTTCATCAGCATGGAAGTCACTGATTCCAGGTCTTCAACGATCATCGCGTGGTCCCCGATTGTTTCGGCCCTTTCACTCGTCCCTACCGCTGTAGCGTCTGGACGTAACCAGCCAAGTTGTGGATGCGTTCCTCGGTGACGCTCTCTCCGGCTTTCGGGCCGTATTTCTTTGCATCGTCGGGAAGGAACTGGCGGCCCCATACGGGCATCTCACGGTCGCCATGCTCCGGGACGATAGAGCGGCCGTCGATCGTTGCGAAAACTAGCCAATAAGGAAATTCGCCGCCATTCCGTTTTGAGAGACGCGTCAGGTCGGCCGGGCGCTTCAACAATTCGTCGGCCAATGGTCCATCACCCTTGCCCTCCAGGCCGTGGCAAACGGCGCAAGAATTCAGATACTCCGCCTGGCCATAGCTCATTTCTTGCGCGATGGCCGAATTGCAGGTCGCGTTGGCGAGGGCCGCAGCAATAAAATGGAGTTTCATGTCCGCCTTCACCATTTGATCGCTGGAAGCTTACTCCGCTAGCGCATACGCACGTTGATCCGGATCAATCGTGCTGGATGCTTCTTGATTCAACGCAAAGTTCACCAAGGGCCGTGCCGATACAGTTCGTGCGACAGTCGCATTTCGACGCAAGATCAGGAGCTGCCGCTATGTCTTTCAAAACGATACTTACGGTCACCGGGCCCGGTTTCGGGAATAACGACATCAATCTTACGGCCGAGCTTTGCGAGCAAGTCGACGCGCATCTTTCGGTGCTCGTCGCAGCGTTTGCCGCGCCCATGCCTTTGGTCGGCGTCGAGGTGGTTTCCGAAGTCTGGTTGCAGGAGCGGGAGCGAGACATGCAGCGGCTCGAGGCGAGGACCATGGCGGTCTCGGCACTTCTCGCCAATAGTGCGCTGTCCGTCGATGTTTCCAGCGAATATTCCGAACTTGTCTGGGGTGACGAAGCCATTGGCCGCCGCGCCCGCTATGCGGATCTGACGGTGATCGGCCCCAATGTGCTCGCTGACGAGACCTTGAGGGAGAAGACAATCGAAGGGGTGCTGTTTTCGTCAGGCAAGCCGTTGCTGCTCGTTCCCGACGGTAGTTCTCCAACCCTTAAGCCGAAGCATGTTCTGGTTGGTTGGGACTCAAGCATCGAAGCCTCTCGGGTCGTTCGGGAATCACTTGATATCCTTGTGGGCGCGAACGACGTGCACCTCACCTTGATCGATCCTGTTGAAGGCGAGGGCCACCACGGAGCTGAACCCGGAGCCGATGCCGCAGCCTACTTGGCGCGACACGGCGCGAAGGTTACGGTCGACCGGCTGCCGAGTTTTAACCGTTCGGTTGCAGAAGTGCTGCGCCAGCACGCAATCGATGTTTCCGCCGATTTGGTCGTCATGGGTGCCTATGGTCATTCGCGGCTGCGCGAGCGCATTTTCGGCGGCGTCACCAACTCAATGCTTGACGGCCCGTCGCTTCCCGTTCTCATGGCGCGTTGAACAAACCTCTGATCGCAAAGCGAAGGGCCGGCGCGATGCACCGGCCCTATCGTTTTCTAGCCAGTCCTGTCCAATAACGATACTATTCCACGGCTTCCCGACCGGACACCTGCTGCACTAGGATCCGAAAGAACACATGCGGCGTGCCGACCGACACCTCGGGCGTGATCGGCTTGAGGGCGCCAGGCTCCCACCAGTCGACGTGCTTGCTCAACACTGACCATGCATGGTCGCGCTGAAGCTTGGAGCCGATCCGATCCGGCAGTTCTTCGTATCGGCCGTCGACAACCACGCTTCTCCAACCCCTCCCTTCGCTGCGTTCGTCGACCTGAACGCACACCAGCGGATTGGCTCGCATCCAGTCGATCTTCTTGCCCGGAATGGAGAACGCATAAAGATGGTTGTCGGCGTGAGCGTAGTATATCGGCACGACATAGGGTTGCCCGTCCTTCGTGCATGCCAAGCGGCCGACACGATTGGCCGTCAGCAATCTCGTACATTCCAAGGCAGAAAGTGTGCGGACCAGCATCGGTGCGATCTCCTGTTTTGACCGGACCATATTCCTCCCGCCATGGCGGTCATTGATCGCGATCAAGAACTCGGCTCGTCACAGGCGGCATCGACACGCTCTCAGGAAGAGTTCGCATTAGGCGACTTCGGAAATGATTCAGATCAAGGCGCGACATGGCCCTTGCAGGGATCATGACAGGATGTGGAAGCCAATCCTAAGCGCTCCGTTCGATCGTGATCTCGAACTCGCCGTCTTCGATGAAGACGGCGAGCATGCGCTTGTATTTCCCTGCGTAAAGCGACGAGAAGGCTGGAAGAACGCAGCGACCGGCGCGCGTGTCGACATCCACCCGACCCACTGGCGCGATTGGCAGTCGGAGAGCGTGCCGACGAGCAACGATAGACCTATCGGTGGCTCTATTTAGTGTCTGCATTCCACGACCAACGCCATGCGCACGAGATGCGACAGGCTGTTCGCACCCATCTTGCTCATCACATTGGCGCGGTGGATTTCGACCGTGCGCGGGCTGATGCCCAGGTCATAGGCGATCGTCTTGTTAGGCAGACCTGATACAAGCCCTTCCAGCACCTGCCGCTCCCGTTCCGACAGTGTCGACAGACGTCCATGGACTTCTGCGGATTGGGGATGGGTTGCATTCGTCTGGTTGCGGTTCTCCAACGCAGAGCGGATCGCATCGATCAGAATATCGTCGTCGAAAGGTTTTTCGATGAAATCGGCGGCACCTTCTTTCATCGCCTGAACGGCGAGCGCAACATCGGCATGACCAGTCATGACAATGACCGGAAGCGAATGTCCGCGGGATCTGAGCTGTCGCAGGAACTCGATCCCGTCAATGCCGGGCATGCGAACGTCCGTCACGATACAGCCGTCGAGATTGCCCGTCGCTGCGGCCAGAAAAGCTGTCGCCGATTCGTATAGGCGTACAGCGAAATCAGCCGTCGCCAGAAGAAAACCAAGCGACTTGCGAACATCGACGTTGTCGTCGACCACATGCACAAGATCGTTACCGGCCATTGGCGACTTCTTCCTTCTGCACGATGCGCAGGGTGAACCGGAAAGCGGTTCCTCCAGCGGGCATTGCCTCGGCCCAGATGTGACCACCGTGCGATTCGACGATAGTTCGGCAAATGGAGAGGCCAACGCCCATGCCCTGCTTTTTGGTGGTGACGAATGGTTGGAAAAGCTGGGCAGAGACTTCCGGCGCTAGTCCAGTGCCTGTGTCGATCACACTCACCTCGGCCATTCCGTCATCGCGGGCGACGGTTACGACGTGCAGCTCACGGCGTGGTGCTCCTTGCATGGCTTCCACCGCGTTTCGCATCAGATTGAGCAGAACCTGCTGGATCTGGATGCGGTCGGTCAAGACCAATTCGGCGGCCGGATCAAGCTTGTAGCTGACGCGCACATCTATTTCTCTTGCCCCGACCAAGGCCAGGGAGGAGGCTTCTTCAATTACTGCCGGCAGGCGTTCTACCTGACGCTCACTCTCACCTCTGGCGACGAAGTCCCGAAGATGGCGAATGACATCTCCAGCCCTCAAGGCTTGGTCGGCTGCCCTTTCAACCGCTTCCCTCAGCATCGGTGCATTATCATCAGTGCTTTTTTCGAGAAGCCGTCGGCTGCCTTTGAGGTAATTCGTAATGGCCGTGAGCGGCTGGTTGATCTCATGTGCCAACGTCGAGGCCATTTCGCCGAGCGCGGTAAACCGCGCCATATGGAGAAGCTCCTGCTGCTGCTCCTGTATTCTGGCCTCTGCCTTGTGGCGTTCGGTCAGGTCGCGGCAGAAACCGGTAAAGAAGCGACCGGTCCCGGGATGCATCTCACCGACCGAAAGTTCCATGGGAAAGGTCGAGCCATCCTTGCGCATTCCGGTGACCGTGCGGCCGAGCCCGATGATCCGGCGCTCTCCGGTCGTCAGGTAGCGGTGCAGATAGGCATCATGCTCTTCGCGATAGGGCGACGGCATCAGCAGACTGACATTTTGACCGAGGACTTCGCTCGACTCATAGCCGAACAGCGTTTCGGCAGCCGTACTGAAGGATTGAATACGGCCTTGTTCGTCGATGACGACCATTGCGTCGGGCACCGTCGCCAGGATCGAGCGCAAATGATCTTCGCGCAATCGAAGGGCGGCGTTTGCATAGGAAAGCTCGCTGACATCGGTGCCTTCGACAAAAATAGCCGTGATGCGACCATCGTCGGCCTTGATGGGCTGATAGACGAAATCGAGAATACGCTCTTCGGTCGGCTCGTCATCCTTGTTGCGGAGGGCGACTTTCACCCCCCGGCCTCTGTAGGGTTCACCGGTTTCGTAGACCTGGTCCAGCAGCTCGTAGAAACCCTGGCCTTCGAGCTCGGGCAGGGCCTCACGAACGGACTTTCCAATCACGTGCCTCTGGCCAATCAACCGTTGATAGGCGGCATTGGTCAACTCGAAGACATGACCTGGTTCACGCATCAACGTCATGAAACCCGGGGCCTGCTCGAACATCTGGGAGAGCCGGTCGTGTTCGGCCGTGGCCCGCCTTTCGTCGCGAACGCCGGTCGACAAGTCACGTGTTTGTTTGTCGTCCAAGTGAAGTCCTTTGATCGGGAACCCGGAACGCAGTCTAGTTATCACTCATCTTTCTTCCTGCACATCTCCTCCCGCAATGCAAAACCGATCAAGCCAGAGAGTCGTGATCGACTGGTAGGTGGTGTTTTGACTCGCATCAAGGCGTCGAGTGCCGGCGGATGCACTTCATCATCGCATTCAAACGCTCCAGCGAAAGGCGTCCGCAATGTCCTACAAGTCAATTATCGTGAACCTTGCAGT
>NZ_RZSX01000271.1:0-7172 GCF_004023105.1 Mesorhizobium sp. M5C.F.Ca.IN.020.32.2.1
GACCAGAAGCTTGCCTTTACGTTCTTGCCCGGCTTGAACTGGGCGATATCCATTTCCGGAACGGCGATCAGCACTTCCTTTTCGCCATCGACGGCAACGGTCACAACCGGCGTGCCGGAGCCGACCACCTGACCGACATCGGCGGTGACTGATGTGACGATGCCGTTCCTGTCCGCCTTGAGGTCGGTGTAGAGGACCTGGTTCTTCGCCTGGTCAAGCGATGAGCGCGCGGAATTCCGGGTGGCGACCGCCTGATCGTAGCTGAGCGTCGCCTGTTCGAGCTGCGATTTCGACGCGAAGGTCCTGGCAAACAGCTGTTCGGCACGACGGCGGGCAAGGCCCGTTGTCTCGACCTGCCGCTCGGCGGCCTCGAGGCTGGCTTCGGCACTCTTGACCGAAAGCTCGTAGTCGGCCGGATCGATGCGGGCCAGAACGTCGCCCGGCTTCACGCGCTGACCGATGTCGACCAGGCGCTCGGTGATCTTGCCGTTGATACGGAACCCGAGGTTCATCTCGGTGCGTGCGCGCACCGATCCGGAGTAGGAGAGCTCACGGGTATCGTTTGCCTCGGCGATCTCGACGACCTTGACCGGCCGGACGATGTCCTTGACTTCCACTTTTTCTTGCGAGCAACCGGCGAGCCCAAGCGCCGCGACGACGACCAGTGCCGGTCCAATAGCCGGCAGCCTGTTCATGATGGATTTGGACAAAGGCACTTGCGTACTCCCGAACTGGAGATGGATTGTGGACGCCCTGCGGACGCCGCCGGTCATTTCTTCAAAGCCCTGATGGCAAACTCGATAAGCTCGTCCGGCATCGCCCGATTCTTCTTGGCAAGGCACTGGGCGACCATTTGCGGGTGACAGAGGGTGATGATAGCGGCGCCGAAACACCGCGAAGCGACTTCCGGGTCCTGGTCGGGAAACTCGCCTGCTGCGATTCCCTCGCGGATCACCTCCTCCACCAAGCCGCGGATCCTGTCGATATGCTTCTCGATGACATGCCAATCGCGTTCGATGGCAACGACCACCATTTCGTGCACCTTCTCCTGGTCGAGCATGGTGTCGCGGGTCCACTGATAATGCGTTTGCACGTAGCGGCGAAGCCTTTCGCTGGCCGTTCCGGGACTATGGCAGGCGTCGTAGGTCAGTTGGTAGCAGGTAGCGAGCATACGGCCGCAAACGGCCTGGTGGATCTCAACCTTGGAGGCGAAGAAACGGTAAATGTTCGCCGTCGACATGCCGAGTTCACGCGCTATGTCGGCGACATTGGTTTTGCCGTAGCCGTAGTGGCGGAACAGTCGCTCTGCGCAATCGAGGATGCGCGCGACATTCTCCTGCCGGACCAGGTCGGCCGTATCGAGGGTATCATGCATCTTGTTTTGTTAACCCTTACGAATGACGAATTTTGAATTTCGTCACTCGTAATTTGAAATCGACCGGATGTCAACAGCGATGTTACCTTCGTTAGGCGACCGGTGACATCTGTTGAAACGACTTGGCGTGATCAGCGTTAATGAAGCCTGCCCCGGGCAGTGCACAGGCACCCGCTATCCACGCTGACCCGCGCGGCTATGTATTGCCATCTATGCCGCGGAAAGGAGATCACGGGATGACCGTGCTGCGCATCGTCTCGAATATTGCAACAGACAGCATTCCTGACGTTCGGAAGTTCTATTCCGACCTATTCGGCCTCGATGTTGTCATGGATCACGGGTGGCTCGTCACGCTGGCGTCCCGGGAAACAACCATTCCCCAGATCAGCATCGCCAGCGAGGGTGGCTCAGGCACCCCCGTACCCGATCTGTCGATCGAGGTCGACAATGTCGACGAGGTATATCTTCGCGCAAACGAGATCGGTTGCAGAGTGGTCTATGATTTGACCGACGAACCGTGGGGCGTAAGACGTTTCTTCATTGCCGACCCGACCGGCAAGTTACTCAACGTGCTCTCGCATCTTCGCTAAAGGCCGTCGCATTTGACCGGCCTCACATGACCCGCTTTAGGTTGTTGTTTTGTCATGTCGTTATCGCAAAACCGCTGCACACTTTTGCGCGACGTGCATTAGAGATTGTTCTGCAATGCGGGACATTGACGACCTTCCAAACATTAGCCGAATAACGGAAACGGGCGGCGGTCACCGGAGGAAACCATGAGCAGAACAATTCCATTTCATTTCGTCGATGTCTTCGCGGTGGCGCCGCTGACGGGCAATTCACTTGCGGTTGTGGACGGCGGTGGCGAGTTGGCGCTCGAGCTCATGCAGAACATTGCACGTGAGTTCAACCAGTCCGAGACCACCTTTGTCCTGCCGGCGACCCGGGCGGACGCCGATTGGAAATTGCGCTCTTTCACGCCGAAAGGCGTAGAGGTTTTCGGTGCAGGCGGCCACAACACGCTAGGGGCTTGGTGGTGGCTCGCTGCGGCGGGGCGGCTCGAGCTGGCCGATGGCCCAACATGGTTTCACCAACAGATCGGCGACTTGGTGTACCCATTGGCCATCTGGCAAAGCCAGGGGAAACTCGAAAAGATCATTATGCGGCAAGAAGCCCCAGTGGCCGGCCGGCAGCTCTCAAACCTTGGCGCTCTTGCCACGGCACTCGGGCTTAATGCTGAAGAAATAGCGGACGTTGTGCCTTGCCAGGTGGTCTCGACTGGTGCTGCCCATCTCCTGGTGCCAATCCGCGATCGCGAAGCCGTCGACCGGATTTCGCCTGATGCCAAACAGCTTTTCGACCTGCTCAAGGAGGTCGGCGGGGAAGGCTGCTACGTCTTCTCACTCGATCCGCTACAGCCCGGAACCACAGCGTATGCACGCTTTTTCAACCCGACTGTCGGCATTTCCGAGGATCCGGCAACCGGTACGGCGGCTGGTCCGCTCGCCGCACATCTCGTTGCACACAGTCTTGCACAGCCCGGCGTAATCAAGGTCGAGCAAGGCACTACTCTCGGACGTACCAGCATCATTGAGGTAGTTGTAGATGCCGGCTCAGTGAGCGTTTCCGGACGAGGCATCATGGTGGCGAGCGGGGCTTTTTCGATCTAGTCGAATGTGTAGTCCGGTGGCCGCGGCGAACCTGTGCCCGTCCCACAAGTTCGCAGTAGCCCGCCATTTGACGCGGCTATGCGGATGACGTGATTCTGCCACTCGCCTTCGACTTGGATCCGCTTAGGTAGCCGATCTGCTCAGTCTGTTCAGGCTTTCGCCCAGTATGACAAGCGAGATGCCGAGCAGCGCAATGTCCTTGATCAGGAACTGACCGGCGGGACCGAGCGCGGGAAAGCCGAGCGCAGGCTCCCAGATCAGCAGGGCAACCATGATCGAACAGGGGACCAGGAAAATCAGCGCGGCCAATGCCCCACCGGCCACACCGGCGCGCGTCGACCAGGGAGAGGCAATCAGCAGAAGCGCGGTCGCGATCTCGACGACGCCAAGCACATAAGAGGCACCAGCTTCACCGAATACCGGATACATCCAGGCGAGCCAAGGCGTGCCGCCGATCAGCGGCCTCAACGCCTCGATCTCAACAGCCGTGAACTTCATCCCACCAATCATGAGAAGCGGCAGTATGACCCCGATCAGGGCGAGGATCCGCCCCGCTTTGCTGACCGCGGTGTACTCCATCGGAATGCTCCTCCTGCTAGATCTTCTTCTGTCGGCTTGGTTCTGTATCGAGGACGATCGGAAGGCACTCGATCCGACACGAGGGATCTTTTTGCTCCGTTCATGTTGGCTTATCTGGGCCAACAATGATCTGACACGGATTATGGGTCCTGACCGGCCTACCCCTTGGCCATCTCCCTCAGCCTGAACTTCTGGATCTTGCCGGTCGAGGTCTTCGGGATTTCGGCGAAGATCACCGCTTTGGGCACCTTGAAGCG
Source organism: Mesorhizobium sp. M5C.F.Ca.IN.020.32.2.1 (assembly GCF_004023105.1). Taxonomy (NCBI): domain Bacteria; kingdom Pseudomonadati; phylum Pseudomonadota; class Alphaproteobacteria; order Hyphomicrobiales; family Phyllobacteriaceae; genus Mesorhizobium; species Mesorhizobium sp. M5C.F.Ca.IN.020.32.2.1. The sequence goes on from NZ_RZSX01000271.1 coordinate 3,882, forward strand.
GGCGAGCAGCGCGCGGCAGTGATCGATGATCTCGGCTTCGGTCGCCGTCCTGCCCGGCTTCAGCTCGACATAGGCGACCGGCACCTCGCCCCATTTGTCGTCGGGCCTGGCAACGACGCCGCAGGATGCGACGGCAGGATGCTTGTAGAGCGCCTCCTCGACCTCGATCGAGGAGATGTTCTCGCCGCCGGAAATGATGATGTCCTTGGAGCGGTCCTTGAGTTGGATATAGCCGTCGGGATGCCTGACGCCGAGGTCGCCCGAGTGGAACCAGCCGCCGGCAAAGGCCTCGTCGCTCGCCTTGCGGTTCTTCAGATAGCCCTTCATGACGATGTTGCCGCGGAACATGACCTCGCCGATCGTCTCGCCGTCGGCCGGCGTCTCCTCCATCGTCTTGGGGTCCATCACCGTCAGATCCTCGAGCGCGGCATAGCGCACGCCTTGCCTGGCCTTCCTCGCCACCCTGAGACCCTTCTCCAGCCCATCCCACTCGCCATGCCATTCGTTGACGACGGCCGGGCCATAGGTTTCGGTAAGGCCATAGAGGTGAGTGACCGCAAAGCCCGCATCAGCCATGCCCGACAGCACCGCTTCCGGCGGCGGTGCCGCGGCCGTGCTAAAGGTGACCGTCTGCGGAAATTGCCGCTTGTCCTCGTCCCTGGCATTGATCAGCACCGACATCACGATCGGCGCGCCGCACAGATGAGTGACGCCATGATCGGCAATGGCGTCGTAGATCGGCTTCGGCCGCACCCAACGCAGGCAGACGTGGGTGCCGGCCTGCACGGCCAGCGTCCATGGAAAGCACCAGCCGTTGCAGTGGAACATCGGCAGCGTCCACAGATACACCGCATGCTTTCCCATGCCGGCATGGATGGTGTTGGCGTAGGCCATCAGTGCCGCACCGCGATGGTGATAGACGACGCCCTTCGGATTGCCTGTGGTACCGGACGTGTAGTTGAGCGAGATCGCGTCCCATTCGTCGTCGGGCATCGACCAGGCGAAATCCTCGTCGCCGCCCGCGACGAAGTTCTCGTAGTCTGATGTGCCGATCCGCTGGCCCTTGGGATATGGGGCGTCGGCGGCGTATTCGGGATCGTCGTAGTCGATGACCAGCGGTTCTACCTTAGCCAGCGCCAGCGCCTCGCTGACGACATTTGCGAATTCGCGATCGACCACAAGCACCTTGGTTTCGGCATGGTCGAGCTGGAAGGCGATGACCGCGGCGTCAAGGCGGGTGTTGAGCGAATGCAGTACCGCCTTGGTCATCGGCACGCCGAAATGCGCTTCCAACATCGGCGGCGTGTTGGACAACATCACGGTGACGGTGTCGCCCTTGCCGACGCCGCGCCTCTGCAGCGCCGAGGCAAGCTTCAGCGACCGCCGCCAGAAATCACGATAGGTCGTGCGCTGGCGACCGTGGATGACGGCGACATGGTCGGGAAAGGTCTTTGCCGCCCGCTCCAGATAGCTGAGCGGCGTCAGCGGCTGGTGGTTGGCTGGATTCCTGTCGAGATCCTGTTCGTAGGGATTGCCCATCCCGTCCTCCCAATATCGTTCTCGAACCTTCTAACCACAGGCCTCGGACCCGTCACCATCAACGATGCCACGATAGAGCGCATTTGGCACAATGATGATCTGGATTCCGCGAGCGAAAGAGTATCGTTTACCCCCCCCCGCTCGATTTGACTTTTGTCGAGAGGCATGAATAATGTCAGCGAGGAGATGGGCATGGCGATCCGACCGGCAGAACAGCTTATCCACAAGGCCGCCTGGCTCTACTATGCCCATGGGCTGCGTCAGGACCAGGTGGCCAGCCAGCTCAAGATTTCCCGAGCCTCGGTCGCCATGTATCTGCGCAAGGCGCGCGAGACCGGCATCGTCAACATCTCGACCTCAACCCAGCTTTTCACCGACGATGTCATGGCGCGCAAGCTCGAAGACGCATTGAAGCTCGATGCCGTCTGGATCGCGCCGGAAAACGGCCATGTCGCCGATCCGTCGACCGACATCGCGGTGCTGGCGGCCAGCGTCTTTCTCGAACTGATCAAGAAGGGCGACCGCATCGGCGTCGCGTGGGGAAGGACCGTCTATACGATCGCCGACATCATGTCCTATGCCGATCTGCAGGATGTCACGGTGGTGCAGCTCTGCGGCAATCTGGGAGCCCCCTATTCCTACCGGCCCGACCAATGCACCATGGAAATCGCACGCCGGCTCAACGCCAAGGGGCTCAATTTCTACGCACCGCTGGTGCTGACGACAGAGGAACTGGCACGCGGCCTACGCGCCGAGCCGGTGATCCGCGACCAGTTGTCGGGCATCAGTGCGTGCAACCTGGCGCTTTACTCGGTCGGCACCGTCGACGCCGACAGCCATGTTGTCAAATGCGGCGCGCTGACTGCGAGCGAAATGGAGGTGCTGCGCCGTGCCGGGGCCGCCGGCGTCATCGCCGGGCAGATCATCGACGGGCAAGGCAAAGCGCTCGACTGCAGCTACAACCGGCGGATCATTTCGGCGGAGCTGTCATCGCTGCGCAAGATTGAAAAACGCCTGGTGGTGGTGCAGGAAGACAACAAATTCGAGCCGCTGGTGGCGGCGATCGCAGGTGGGCTGTGCACGCATCTGGTGGTCGGCGCCCGGATGGCGCGACGGCTGCTCGACCATGCCGGACCGGCGGCGGAGAAGGTCGCCTAGATACGCAAAACGCCGCCGCGGGCGCATTGTCATCAAAGCGTCGCGGCGTTCCTGTTCACAAACAAAGAGAAATCGGACGAAGCGAACATGAAGAACCTGTGGAATGACGGTGACGCGGAGAAGCTGGTTGCCGACTATGCAACAAAGGGCGTTGCCCGCGACCTGGCGCTGCGCGTCTATACGACCAGGCTTCTGGGCGGCGAACCGCGGCTTGTCCTGCATGGCGGCGGCAACACATCCTGCAAGACAAAGGCCACCGACCTCGTCGGCGACGAATGGGACGTGCTCTGCGTCAAGGGCAGCGGCTGGGACATGGGCGTCATCGAGCCGCAGGGCCTGCCGGCGGTCAAGCTCGGCGCCCTGCTCAAGGCGCGGTCGCTCAAGAAACTCTCCGACGAGGATATGGTCGCCCTGCAGCGGGTGAACCTCATCGACCCGTCTTCGCCAAACCCCTCGGTCGAGACGCTGCTACACGCCTTCCTGCCGCATAAATTCGTCGACCATACGCACTCGACCGCAGTTCTGGCCATCGTCGATCAGGATGATAGCGAGGCACTGAGCAAGAAAGTCTTCGGCAACAAGATGGGGTTCGTG
>NZ_RZSX01000272.1:0-7125 GCF_004023105.1 Mesorhizobium sp. M5C.F.Ca.IN.020.32.2.1
TCGAAGATCTTGCCGTCGAAGAAGGTCTCGACGCCGCGCGATGAAGCCGCCGGGATGTCGGCCGCAGCGACGCCGAGGTCCTTGGCCGCCTCGCGCCACAGATCCTCGCGATTGACTTGATCGACCAGCGCCCTGATGTCGGTGGTCGCCGCGAATTTGCCCCAGCGGATGTTTTCGGCGAGGAACCAGCTGTCGTGGCTCTTGAATGGATAGGACACGCCGCCCTTCCAGAACTTCATGTGGAGGTCGGTGCCGGTGGCGACGCGGTCATTGCCGTAGTTGATGTCGCCCTTGAGGCGACCGATGATGTCGGCGGTCGGCACGTTCATCCATTGCCGCCTGCCGATGATGGCCGCCATCTCGTCCTTGTTTTCCATGGCTTCGCACCATTGCTGGGCTTCCATGACGGCCATCAGGATCGCCTTAGTGGCGTTCGGGTTCTTGTCAATGAAGGCGGCGCGCAGGCCGAGCGCCTTTTCCGGATGGCCTTTCCAGAGTTCGCCTGTCGTGGTGGCGGTGAAGCCGACACCCTGATGGACGAGTTGCTCGTTCCACGGCTCGCCGACGCAGAACACGTCCATATTGCCAACCTTCATGTTGGCGACCATTTGCGGCGGCGGCACGACGATGGTCGAGACATCCTTGTCGGGATCGATGCCGCCGGCAGCCAGCCAGTAGCGCAACCAGAGATCATGAGTGCCGCCCGGGAAGGTCATGGCGGCCTTCACCTCTTTGCCCTCGGCCTTCTTGGCCGCGAAGGCGTCCTTCAGCTTGGAGGCATCGAGGCCGACGCCGGTGCCAGCATATTCCTGCGCGACGGAAATCGCCTGGCAGTCGTAGTTGAGCCGCGCCACGATCGCCATCGGCATCGGCTGGTTGTTCTGCGTCACCTTGCCGGTATGCATCAGGTAAGGCATCGGCGTCAGGATATGGGCGCCGTCGATGCCGTTGGCTTCGCCGCCGAGCATCAGATTGTCGCGTGTCGCGCCCCAGGAGGCCTGCTTGAGCACCTCGACATCGGGCATGCCGAATTTTTCGAACAGGCCCTTCTCCTTAGCGATCATCAGCGGCGCTGCATCGGTCAGCGCGATGAAGCCTAGCTTGGCGCCGGTGACTTCCGGCGCTGCCGTCGCCGCATAGGCGCCGGACGGCAGCAGCGCGCGTGCCGCCGCCAGCGTTGCCGCGGTGGCCGCGCTCATCATCAGGAAATCGCGGCGCGTTACAGCCTTGAGGGCGGATTGGGTTTTGATGCGTTTCGTCATCGTCATCTCCGGTTGGGCGCGGCTTGGGATCTGCGCCGTCGATTGCGTCTTCGACCAAACAATAAAAGCCGCCGGCCAGGCCGCTGCGTCCGTTGATCCGGATCGCGTGTGACCTGAGCGGCAGCTTTGCCTGTGGCGCCCGCCATTGGACGCCGTATTCCGTGGCCTGAAGGCCTATGGATTACTATGCAGGAACCGTGCCAGCTGGAAGAAGCGGCGGATTAAGCAATAAAAACAATCGCGCGCGTGGGCGTGAAGGCTGGAGCGCCGGATTGTCGATGCTCATACGGCAGTCACGCCATTGTGCAGTAGCACAAATATTGTGCAGTGCACGATAGTGCGCAAGGAATGCTCAACTCGTCGGCATCGCCCAGTCGCGGATAGCGAGATAGTCGTCGATCCTGTCGGGATCGAAGATGCGGCCGTCGAAGAAACCATCCGGACCAAGGACGAGGCTGGCGCCGGCCGAGCCCACCGGGGTGGCAGCGGTCAGGGCACCCTCGACCTTGGCGTTGGCTCCCGGCAGGGCGACGCCGAGCGGCTTCAGCGCTGCGCGATAGAGGTCGGGCCGGTAGGCGTCGCGCGCGAGCGCCATGTGGGCAGCGCTGTGCTTGATCTGCCCCCAACGGACCATCTGCGTGTAGAACCACAGCGCATGGCTCTTCCAGGGGAAATTTGCCGCCTTGCCGAAAGGCAGAAAGAAGTCCTCGACGGTCAGTTCCGCGCCGCCGCCCAACGCAAGATGTCCGGTCAGGATCGGCATCTGCAACGCCGGCGAAACGCCGAGGAAGGAAGGCTGCGCCATCAGCGCGGCCAGTTCGCCGCGGTTTGCCGGATCCTCGCACCAGCGCGCAGCGTGATGGAGCGCGCGCAGCAGGGCTGAAAGGGCTTCGGGGTGTTTTTCGGCCCAGGCCTTGCGCACGCCGACGACTTTTTCGGGGCTGGTCTTCCAGATAGCGGCCTTGACCGTGGCGATATGGCCGGTGCCGGCGACAACCGAGACGCTGTTCCAGGGTTCGCCGGCGCAGTAGCCGTCGATCCTGCCGGCGGCGAGTGCGTCGGCCATGAAGGGCGGCGGCACGATGACGATTTCTATTTCGCGCGACGGATCGATGCCGCAGGCCGCGAGCCAGTAGCGCAGTTCGAAATTGTGTCCGGAGTGCGGATGCACGACCGCAAAGCGCAGCGGGTCGCGACCGGCATTTGCCCGTTCACGGATTAGCGCTCCCAAGGCCTTGCCGGCTCGCGCCGGATCGAGGTCGGGCAAGGCGCCGTGCGCGGCCATGCCCGCCCAGACCACGTTCGAAACCGTGACGCAATTGCCGCCCAGTCCCAGCGAGAACGGCACGACCGTATCGGAGGCGAGTGGCGTGAGCCCCAGATTGCAGGCGATCGGCATCGGCCCCAGCATATGCGCCAGATCGAAATGCCCGATCGCGATGCGGTCGCGGATGTTGGCCCAGGATGTCTCGCGACTGAGCGTCAGGTCGACGCCTTCGCGCGCGGCAAACCCGATCTCGCGCGCTGCGACAAGAACGGCGCTGTCGAAGAGCGGTATGAAACCGGCATTGATCTGGTGTTCGGCCGCCATGCTCAACTCTCTCCGGGATCCAGAAGGCCTGCCGCCGTCACCAGGCTCTGCGCGATTTCGCTGATCTTGCGGTTCTGGTTCATGGCGGTCTTGCGCAGAAGCGTGTAGGCTGCGTCCTCCGACAGCCCGCGCGACCTCATAAGGATGCCCTTGGCGCGGTCGATGACCTTGCGGTCCTCCAATTCACTGCGGGCTTCTTCCAGTTCGCGCGCCATCCGCGAGAACGCGTTGAAGCGGCTGATCGCCATATCGAGGATCGGCTTGACGCGCTCCTGGCGCAGCCCGTCGACGACATAGGCGGAGACCCCCGCTGCCACCGCAGCTTCGATCGAAGCCTGATCCGACCGATCGACGAACATGGCGATCGGCCGCTTCACGACGCGCGACAGCTGGAACATGTTTTCAAGCATGTCGCGGTTGGGATTTTCGAGGTCGATGACGATTACGTCCGGTTCGATCTCGGCGATGCGCCGCGCTATTCCGGCAACGTCGTGAACGACCGTGACCTGCTCATGCCCGGCCTCCCGCAATCCCGCCTCAATGATGGAGGCGCGGATGTGGTTTTCGTCGATCACCAGGACGGTGAGGGATTTCCGGATCATGCCGCATTTTGCGCACGCCGCGCGATTGTGCAATGCGGCATGTTGGGAATTGCCGCAGTTATCGCTTCGGGGACTGCCATATGTTCGCGGAGCTGATCCGTTAAGCTTCTTTAAATACCATTCGTAGGGTCTACTTTGCTTTTCTATCGCCTGCGCTATCTTTCAGTTTGCGAATCTTGTCTCGCTGTCTAGAAGATTGGAGGTTTCCATGGATCGGCGATCATTTTTGACAGGAATGTTTGGCATTGCTGGGGCAGCAGCCCTTGCGAGCGCAGTTCGGCCCATCAACGCGGTAGCCGGCGGACCGGGCGCCCGAAGTGGCATCCTCGATGAACTCGACGCGCCGGATACGGAAGCCTTCGAGGATGAAGATACTCAAGCGGAGCCGGTCCGCCATCGGCGGTGGCACCGCAGGCGGCGGCGCCGGCGGCGCGTTTGGAGAAGGATCTGTCGTCGTGTCTGGCGAAATGGCTTTCCGCGCAGACGGTGCTTTCGAAGGCGTGTTTGGGTTTGGGCCTGGTATTATTAGCAGTTAGTGTGCTGAAAACCCTGGTGATTGCCGGGGTTTTCAGCTTCAGGCTAACCGAAATACAGCGAAATTTTTCAGGGGACCCGCCCGAGTTGTCGGCCTGCGAGTGATAGGCAGGCCTACAACGACTAATTTTCCCAAGAGAAAACTGGTGGAGCCAATCGGAATCGAACCGACGACCTCTTGAATGCCATTCAAGCGCTCTCCCAACTGAGCTATGGCCCCACTCCGGCAGTCTACCGGCGCCGTTGCCGGCGAAGAGATCCGGCGCGGGTTGAGACCGCGCCGTTAGTGCAGCGGCTTCTAACCCCGCCTTCCGTCAATATCAAGCCTTCAAGAGCCGCTTTTTATTAAGACGCCGCGAAAGTCGGCAGGCGCTTGCGCCAGAGGCCCGATCAGACTTCGTCGTCGTCGTCGCCGACGCCGATCATGTCGGCGACATCGTCGTCTTCTTCCTCTTCGTCTGCGAGGAAAGTATCGTCATCCTCGTCACCGAGGTCCACATCGTCCTCGTCATCGCCGAGATCGGGAAGATCGTCGGCTTTCGCATCCTCGTCCGCCTCTTCGAGCGAGACGACCTCGACGCCCTCTTCCTCCTCGGCGTCCACTTCCTTCTCGGCAACTTCCTCTTCCTCCTCGAGGGCGGCGATCTTGCCTTCCTCGAAATAGGAACGCGGATAGCTCTTGCCGGTATAGGGCGAGACGATCGGATCCTTGTTCAGGTCGTAGAATTTTTGACCCGTCTCGGGGTCGATGCGTTTGGTGCCAAGTTCGGGTTTTGCCACTGCAAGCCTCGTCGATGAAAGTTTGGTCCCCATAACCACAGTTTGCGGCGCTGTCAAAGCCTAAAGCCAGCGTCATAAATCGCCGCGTTGAGCGACCTCTTGCAAGGGGATGACCATTTCCGTCCGCCGTGATACGAGACCGCCCAAACCAAAAGAAAATGGCCGGCCACCGGCATTTTCACGCAGGGAAAAGCCATGTCGCATACTGCCGCCCCGAAACCGGCCACCGCCCGCAAATCGTCAGCGCTTTCAGGCGCGGCGCGGGTGCCGGGCGACAAGTCGATTTCGCACCGCTCTTTCATGTTCGGCGGCCTTGCCTCCGGCGAAACCCGCATCACCGGCCTGCTGGAAGGCGAGGACGTGATGCGCACGGGCGCCGCGATGAAGGCAATGGGCGCGCATATAGAAAAGCTCGGCACTGAGTGGGTGATCCGCGGCACCGGCAACGGCGCGCTGCTGCAGCCGGAAGGCCCGCTCGATTTCGGCAATGCCGGCACCGGCTCGCGCCTCACCATGGGCCTGGTCGGCACCTACGACATGGAAACCACCTTCATCGGCGACGCCTCGCTGTCCGGCCGGCCGATGGGCCGCGTGCTCGAACCGCTGCGCCAGATGGGCGTGCAGGTGCTGAAAGCCATACCCGGCGATCGCATGCCGATCACGCTGCGCGGGCCCAAGCACGCAGCACCCATCACCTACCGTGTGCCAATGGCCTCGGCGCAGGTGAAGTCGGCGGTACTGCTCGCCGGGCTGAACACGCCTGGGATCACCACCGTCATCGAGCCGGTGATGACGCGCGACCACACCGAAAAGATGCTCAGGGGATTTGGCGCCAATCTGTCGGTCGAGACCGATGAGCGCGGCGTGCGCCATATCTTCATCGAGGGCCAGGGCAAGCTTACCGGACAAACCATCGCGGTGCCGGGCGACCCCTCCTCGGCCGGCTTCCCGCTGGTCGCGGCGCTGATCGTGCCGGGCTCCGACATCACGATCGAAAACGTGCTGATGAACCCAACCCGGACCGGGTTGCTTTTGACGCTGCAGGAAATGGGCGCCCGGATCGACATTGTCGACCCGCGTAATGAAGGCGGCGAGGATGTCGCCGATCTGCGGGTGCGTCATTCGGAACTGAAAGCCGTCACCGTGCCGCCGGAACGGGCGCCGACGATGATCGACGAATATCCGGTGCTTGCTGTCGCCGCCAGTTTCGCCGAGGGCGAGACGCTGATGCAGGGACTGGAAGAGCTGCGGGTGAAAGAATCCGACCGGCTGTCGGCAGTGGCCGAAGGACTGAAGCTCAACGGCGTCGACTGTACCGAGGGCGAGGCCTCGTTGGCGGTGCGCGGAAGGCCGGGAGGCAAGGGACTGGGCCAGCATCCCAATGGACAGGGCACCATCGTGCAGACTCATCTCGACCACCGCATCGCCATGAGCTTTCTGGTGATGGGGCTTGCGACGGAAAAGCCTGTGACCATCGATGATCAAACGATGATAGCGACAAGTTTTCCGGAATTCATGGGCCTGATGAAGGGGCTGGGCGCGGAGATTGAGTGACATGGCAGTCGCAAACCTTGGAAATTGGCCCCCAACACCTCTGCCTTCGTCATCCTGGGGCGGAGCAAGGAGCGAAGCGACGCGGCGCAGACCCCAGGATCCATGCCGTGACGTCAGAGCGCCGCAGCGATGCTGAATTCTGGTTGGCAGCACTTTTTGGCTGATGTCACGGCATGGATCCCAGGGTCTTCGCTCCGCTACGTGTTCGCTGCGCCCTGGGATGACCAAGGCGCGAGGGCTTGTTGTCGGGCGGACAAAGCGTTGAGCCGTCAATGACACACGTCTTCACCATCGCCATCGACGGACCCGCCGGCGCCGGCAAAGGCACGCTGGCGCGAAGGCTGGCCGACCACTACCGGCTGAACCTGCTCGACACCGGCCTCACCTATCGCGCTGTGGCCCATGCGCTGCTTCGGCTCGGTCTGCCGCTCGACAATGTGTCGGCCGCCGAAACCGCTGCCCGCCAGGTCGACCTGGCCAAGCTCGACCGGTCGGTGCTGTCGGCGCATGCGGTCGGCGAGGCGGCTTCGAAAGTGGCGGTGTTCCCTTCGGTGCGGCGCGTACTGGTCGAAAAGCAGCGCGAATTCGCCAAGGCGCCGCCGGGCGCCGTCCTCGACGGCCGCGACATCGGCACCGTCGTCTGTCCCGACGCCGACATCAAGCTCTATGTGACGGCCAGCGCCGAAGTGCGGGCAGAGCGGCGGCTGGCCGAGATCGAGAGCATCGGCGGCACCGCCAATTTCAACGAAATCCTCGCCGATATCCTGCGCCGCGACGAGCGCGACATGGGTCGCGCCGACTC
>NZ_RZSX01000273.1:0-7122 GCF_004023105.1 Mesorhizobium sp. M5C.F.Ca.IN.020.32.2.1
TTTTACGCATCGACAACTGTTGCTCGAATGCAACGCTAGCGCCCTCGATATCCAATTTCCACATCATAGTGAATTAAAAACGCCGGTCGACGGCTTGACATTTGTGCATCGCACAATAGATTTGTTCTCGGACAGGCTTTCCTGTCCATGCCCTCCTTGGGCGTTTCCTCCCTAGACTTCGACCGTGTCGTGCAAACGATGCGGTCTTTTTTTCGGCGCGGCATCCAGCGGATCGCGCGCCTTTCCGACCCGCATACCGATGCCTTTATCTGGCGCAAGACCTATTATTTGGCCCAGAATTCCCATGTAAAATCGATTCCGATGCTTGGCATCATTCGGCGGCAAGCGGCAGATCGATAAAATTGTGGTCGGGCATCGCCATCAGGTCGGCCGAGAATTGCGCCAGATCATCGGCGAGCGCATCGAAGCCGGCGGATTTCTGGAACGTCCGCTCGTTCATGTAAAGCCCGCGATTGACCTCGATCTGCAGTGCATGGAGATGGCGCACGGGGCGGCCATAATGCTCGGTGATGAAGCCTCCGGCATAGGGTTTGTTGTAGGCGACGGTGTAGCCCATGCCGATCAGCAGGCCGATCGCCGTCTCGGTCAACGCTGCCGAGGCGGAGATGCCGAAACGATCGCCGACGATGAAGTCGGGTCTGACACCGCTGTCGCCGACCCTGATGCTCGCCGGCATCGAGTGGCAATCGATCAGCACGGCAAAGCCGAACCGCGCATGGGTCCTGGTCAAAAGCCGTTTTAGCGTCTCGTGATAAGGCTTGTAGACAGCCTCGATGCGCGCGACTGCTTCCGCCAGCGGCAGGCGGCCGGCATAGATTTCGAGCCCCTCCCCCACCAGCTTGGGCACCGTGCCAAGCCCGCCGGCTACGCGCGCCGAGCGGATGTTGCAGAACGACGGCACCGGTTCGGCGAACATGCGCGGATCGAGTTCCCACGGCTCCCGGTTGACATCGAGATAGGCGCGCGGGAAGTTTGCCGCCAGCATCGGCGCGCCGAGCGCGACGGCGCCGCCGAACAATTCGTCGACGTAGCAATCTTCGGAGCGGCGGATGGCGTTTCGATCCAGCCTTGCCATCGCCAGGAACCGGTCCGGATAGTGACGGCCGCTATGCGGTGAGTTGAAGAGGAAGGGGACGCGCTGTTCGGCGCCCGACCGGATTTCGAAGGGGGGAACGACCGAAAAATCCTCGGCTGCCGTTTTCAATTTGAACGAATCCGGAAACACCAATGCATCATGATTGGAAAAGTGCCACCTCGCCGGCCGCATGTCCAGCGTTTCGGCGTCCGGACCGCTTTGTTAAAGGCCGATCGGGCCTTTATCGTTCACTTGATGTTTACCCTCACCTCCTCATATACAGGATGGTTAACGGGCTGCCCACGGCGGTCTCGGGCGGGTGATTCGGACAGGATAAGATGGCACGCATTCTACTGGCGGAAGACGACGATGACATGCGCCGGTTCCTCGTCAAGGCGCTGGAGCGTGCCGGCTACCAGGTCAGCGATTTCGACAATGGCGCCAGCGCCTATGAGCGGCTGCGCGAAGAGCCCTTCTCGCTGCTCTTGACCGATATCGTCATGCCGGAGATGGACGGCATAGAACTCGCCCGCCGCGCCACCGAGATCGATCCCGACCTCAAGGTCATGTTTATCACCGGCTTCGCCGCCGTTGCGCTCAATCCGGATTCCAAGGCGCCGAAAGACGCCAAGGTGCTGTCGAAGCCGTTCCATCTGCGCGACCTCGTCAACGAGGTCGAAAAGATGCTGCAGGCGGCCTGACGCGCTTTCCGCTGCCGGCTTTCGGCGCGTCTCCAACGGCGCGGCAAGGCGAGCCGTTCTTTCCCTTTTCCTCCTATTGACGCGCCGTGGCAAAAATGGTGTATGCGCGGCTTCGGATGGGCGTGTAGCTCAGCGGGAGAGCACTGCATTGACATTGCAGGGGTCACAGGTTCAATCCCTGTCACGCCCACCATCCAGACAATCCACCGTCTCTCGTGCCCCGTAGATTTCCTCGTCTTGCGGGCATTTCTAGGCTGGGCGGCGTGTGCCGCATTTTCGAGAATGCCAAATCGGACGCCTTGATTTTTTAGCCCAGCCAATGCTTCGGCGAGCGATTTTGCAATGGCCATGGCCAACAGACCGCCCAAACCGTCATGTCTGCTGGCAGCAACCAGCGTCGATTGAGATCAGGCCGCGCCGAGGCGGAGATCGCCCGTCTCAATATGCCGGAGAAACCAGGCATAGGTCTGCTCCAATCCGCTCTGAAGCGAGTATCGCGGACGCCAGCCCGTGGCAAACAGGCGCGACACGTCCATCAGCTTGCGCGGTGTGCCGTCCGGCTTCGTCGCATCGAATGTGAGCACCGCCTCGGCGCCGACGACGGACAGCATGGTGCGGGCCAGCTCGGCGATGGTGATGTCTTCGCCCGAGCCGACATTGACGTGGCTGTCGCCGGAATAGTTTTTCAGCAGCCAGACCAGAGCGTCGGCGGCGTCGTCGACATGCAGGAACTCGCGCATCGGCGTGCCAGATCCCCAGACCTCCAGGGTTTTGTCGCCGGCGCGCTTGGCCTTGTGCGCCTTGCGCATAAGGGCTGGTACGACATGGCTGGTGGAGAGGTCGAAATTGTCGCCGGGGCCATAGAGGTTGGTTGGCATCGCCGAGATGTACTCGACACCGTATTGGCGCCGATAGGCCTGGCACAGCTTCAGCCCGGCGATCTTGGCGATCGCATACCATTCGTTGGTGGGTTCCAGCGGACCGGTCAGCAAGGCGTCCTCGGAGATCGGCTGCGCCGCAAATTTCGGATAGATGCAGGACGAACCGAGGAACAGTAATTTCTGCACCTCGTTGCGAAAGGCGCTCTCGATGACATTGGTCTGCATGATGAGATTGTCCTGCAGAAAATCGACCGGCAACCTGTTGTTTGCCAGGATACCGCCGACCTTGGCCGCTGCCATCACCACCGCATCGGGCCTGTGGCCAGCCATCCAGCGCCGAACGCCGGCCTGATCCATGAGATCGAGTTCATCGCGGGATGCGGTCAGGACCTCGCAGTCCTCGTCCGCCAGCCTGCGCAGGATGGCCGAGCCGACCATGCCGCGATGCCCGGCTACGAAAATGCGCTTGCCGTGAAGGTCGAAATCCATTGGCGTATCCCTATGCAGAACGGCTGCTGTGACCAACGGGCGTCGGCGCGCCGGATGGTCCTGCCCTCGGACGCATACCGCATACAGATTTGCCCGGACAAGGCAAATCGGAGACTTGGACGAACTCTTCTTGTGGTATGGCGGTCAGACACCCGCCACGGCGCACAGGCTCTTCATTCTTGCGACGGCAAGCTCCGGGTCGGCCAGCAATCCGGCCTGGTCGGCAAGGCGGAACACATCGGCGTAGTGGCAAATACCGCGCGCCGATTGCATGCCGCCGACCATCGAAAAATGGTCCTGGTGGCCGTTCAGCCACGCCATAAAGACGATACCGGCCTTGTAGTACTCGGTCGGCGCCTCGAAGATTTTCCTCGACAGAGGGACTGTCGGCGCCATCAGCGCGTCATAGCCGGCGCGGTCGCCGTCGGCCAGCCTCGCCAGCGCGGCATTGGCGACCGGCGCGATGGCGTCGAAAATCCCGAGCAGCGCGTGCGAATGTCTTTCGCCATCGCCGGCGATCAGCTCGGGGTAGTTGAAATCGTCGCCGGTGAACATGACGACCCCTTCAGGCAGCCGGTTGCGCAGGGCAACCTCTTTGCCGGCATCGAGCAGCGATATCTTGATCCCCTCGACCCTGCCGGCGTGGCTTTCGATGACGGCGATCACCGTGTCGAGCGCGGTGTCGAAATCAGGGCTGCCCCAATAACCCTTCAGCGCCGGATCGAACATGTCGCCCAGCCAGTGCAGGATGACCTTGCCTGACGATTGAGACAGGATGCGGTCATAGACGCTGATATAATCGTCGGGACCCTTGGCGACAGCCGCCAGCGCGCGGCTGGCCATCATGATCGCCTTGCCGCCCAGGCCTTCGATGAAACCGAACTGCTCTTCATAGGCCGCGATGACATCGTCGAGCGTCCTGGCGGTGCCTGGCGCCAGATGGTCTGTTCCGGCACCCGACGCGAGATCGGCGCCGTCTATGGTTCGCGCCTCGGCGGTCGAGCGGCGGATCAATTCCCTGGCGCTTGTCCAGTCGAAACCCATGCCCCGCTGTGCGGTATCCATCGCCTCGGCGATACGAAAGCCGAGCCGCCACAGATGATGGCGGAACGCCATCGTGCGCTCCCAGTCGACCGCTGGATGAGACCACGGATCGTTCATCGCGAGGGGGTCGGCAACGACATGGGCGGCGGCATAGGCGATGCGCGAAAACCGCGCGCCGATCACCGGCTGTGCCGGCTGGCCGACAAGGCGGTAGCGAGTGCCGCGACCGCCGTCCCCGGGCAAGGCAATGTCCATCGATCTCTCCCTTGATCGCACCTATAAATGGAACGTTCCAATAAATCAACCTTCTACGATTTCTCAATCCACCGTCGCCAAAAATGCTGCACTGCAGCGAGAGAAGGCCCAAAAAGTGGCCTTTAACTGCTGAGAACTCGTTTTTCTGAATTCGGGAAAATCCTGATTGACTCAAATCCAGCCCGGAATTAGAACGTTCCAATAATCTGACCAGAAAATACCCGGAGGACGGATCTGGATGGCCAGCAGGCCCAAGGCGACGATACTCGACATTGCCCGCGAGGCGGGCGTGTCCAAGTCGACGGTGTCGCTCGTGCTGCAGGGCAGCGATCTGATCCGGCCTGAAACCGCGCTGAAGGTCCGTAAGGCGATCGAGGATGTCGGCTATGTCTACAACCGCGGTGCCGCCAATCTGCGCAAGGCCCATTCCAACGTCATCGGCATGGTCATCAACGATCTCACCAACCCGTTTTTCGCCGAAATGGCGGTCGGCATGGAGCGTGTCTTCCAGTCGGCGGGCATCGTGCCGTTCATCGCCAACACGGCGGAGAACCCGGTGCGCCAGGAAGAAGTGCTGAAATCGCTGATGGAGCAAGGTGTCGCCGGGCTGATCGTGTCGCCGGCGCGAGGCACGACTCCCGGTGCGTTCCGCCGCATCGAGATGGCGGGCCTTCCGATCGTCTTCACCATGCGCCGCCTTCCCGAAAGCCGCATCCCGGTGATCGCGCCCGACAATCATCGCGGCGCCTGGCTCGCCACCGCCCATCTGATCGGCAAAGGGCATCGCCGGCTGGCGTTCTTCGGCGGCTCATCGGACCTGGTGGTCTATCACGAGCGGCTGGGCGGTTTTCGCGAAGCCTGTGAGGCGCTCGGCATCGCCAAACGCGATACACTTGTCGTTGAAGGCGAAACCAGCCGCAAGGGCGGCATTGCCTGCCTGGAAACAGCTCTCGCGATGGCCGAGCCGTCGACCGCGGCGCTGTGCTTCAACGATGCGGTCGCCTTCGGCGTCATGCTGGCGCTGCGCAAGCGCGGCCTCGAGCCCGGCGCGGATTTCGCCGTCGTGGGCTTCGACGACGTGATCGAAGCCCAGCATTACATGCCGGCGCTGACCAGCGTCGCGGTGGATTCGGCAGGCCTGGGCGAGCGCGCTGCCCACGTCATGCTGAAGATGATCCAGTCGCGCACCACGCGCGCCGAGGATCATATCGGCGCCGTCAACCTTGTCATCAGGGACAGTTGCGGTCCTGATCGCCGTGCTGGAATGGGAGACGCGGCATGACCGTCAAATGGGGACTGATCGGCGCAAGCACGATCGCCAGGCAATTCATGATCAGCGCCATCCGCGCGCAACCGAACAGCGAGATCGCGGCGGTGATGAGTTCCAGCCCGGAGCGCGCCACTTCCTATGCCAAGGAGAACGGCATTCCGCTTGCCGTCTCGACGCTCGATGAATTACTCGGCTCCGACATCGACGCCGTCTACATCTCGACCACCAACGAACTGCATCTCGAACAGGCACTAGCCGCCATCAGGGCGGGAAAACATGTGCTGTGCGAAAAGCCGTTGGCGCTGACCAGCGCCGATGCGCGCGCAATGGTCGCCGCCGCCAAAGCGGCCGGCATCGTGCTCGGCACCAACCACCATCTGCGTAATGCCGGCTCGCACCGGGCGATGCGCGAAGCCATCGCCGCCGGCCGCATCGGCAGACCGATTGCCGCGCGCGTCTTCCACTCCGTCTATCTGCCGGAGAATCTGCAGGGCTGGCGTATCACCAGGCCGGAAGCCGGCGGCGGCGTGGTGCTCGACATTACGGTGCACGACGCCGATACGCTGCGCTTCGTGCTCGGCGACGATCCGCTCGAGGTTTCGGCGTTCACCCAGGCCGCAGGCATGGCCGCCGGCGGCCTGGAGGACGGCGCCATGTGCATCTGGCGCTTCAAATCGGGCGTCATCGCCCAATCGCATGAGGGTTTCACTACCAAATTCGCCGGCACCGGCTTCGAGGTGCATGGCAGCGAAGGCTCCCTGATCGCGAAGGATGTGATGACGCAGAAGCCGATCGGCTCTGTGCTGCTGCGCACGGCAAAGGGCGAGGAGGAATTGAGCTTCGACCGCGAAGATCTCTATGTCCGTTCCCTGCGCCAGTTCCATGCGGCGATGCGTGGCGAAGGCCAGCCGTCGGCCACCGGCGAGGACGGCGTCTGGTCGCTGACATCAGCCGAAGCGGCGTTGCAATCCGCCAAGTCCGGCAAATCAGCCGCGATCGATCCGAAACTCGGGGGCGCAGGGTGAGCAAGCTCGTGTCCGCAGCGCAAGCCGCCAGCCTGATCAGGGACGGCATGGTCGTTTCGGTGTCGTCGTCGAGCGGTCTCGGCTGCCCGGATGCGGTCCTTGCCGCCATCGGCGAGCGTTTCGAGACAGAAGGCCATCCGAAGAACATCACGACGCTGCACCCGATTGCCGCCGGCGACATGTACGGCATCAAGGGAATCGACCATCTGGCCAAGCCCGGCCTGTTGAGGCGGACGCTGTGCGGCTCCTATCCCTCCGGCCCGTCATCTTCGGAGCCGCCGCAGATCTGGAAGATGATCGGCGGCAATTCGGTCGCCGCCTACAACGTGCCATCCGGCATATTGTTCGACATGCATCGCGA
>NZ_RZSX01000274.1:0-7108 GCF_004023105.1 Mesorhizobium sp. M5C.F.Ca.IN.020.32.2.1
CCACGCAACGGCGCCAGCCTGCGCGAGGAGATCGCCGACGCACTTGCCGAAACGGCGAGCGATGCCGGCGCCTTTTCGCCCGGCGAACGGGCCATGCTCAACAACATCCTGCGCTTACGCGAGGTGCGCGTCGAGGACGTCATGGTGCCTCGCGCCGACATTGAGGCGGTCGAGATCACGACAAACCTGGGCGATCTTCTGGGGCTGTTCGAGCAGTCTGGCCATTCCCGTATGCCGGTCTATTCGGAGACGCTCGACGACCCGCGCGGCATGGTCCACATCCGCGACGTGCTCGCGCACATCACCAAGATCGCCCGCGTCAGGAAGGGCAGGACGACCAGGAAAACCGCCGCCGCCACGCTTCTCGATCTCGCCAAGGTCGATCTCACGCGCACCATAGGCGACCTGACCCTGATTCGCCCGGTGCTTTTCGTGCCGCCGTCGATGCTCGCCTCCGATCTCATGGGGCGGATGCAGGCGATGCGTACCCAGATGGCGCTGGTCATCGACGAATATGGCGGCACCGACGGTCTGGTGTCGCTCGAGGATATCGTCGAGATGGTGGTCGGCGACATCGAGGACGAGCATGACGAGGACGAGCCGATGATCACCCAGACCGGCGAGGGCGTGTTCGTCGTCGACGGCAAGGCCGAGATCGACGATGTCGCCAAGATGATCGGCGAGGATTTCGCCGCCGGCGAGCATGGCGAATATGTCGACACGATCGGCGGCATGATCTTCAACACGCTTGGCAGGGTTCCGGCCCGCGGCGAAGTGGTGCAGGCCATCCCTGGCTTCGAATTCCATGTGCTCGACGCCGATCCGCGCCGCGTCAAGCGCGTGCGCATCATGGAAAGCCAGAAGGGCGAGCGCCGCCGGCGCGCGGTGCGCGCCGAGCAGGCTTGAAAGACGCGGCTCGCCCGATCGATCGACAATCCGTTCAAGCACTCAACCTTGCGCTTCTTACTTCGTCTGCGAACCCTGCTTTTGAGTCCGCAACGGTTGGATTGCCGAAATTCGGTGCGGCACGCTGGCTGAAGCGGTCGCCGTTTGGAGCGCGGACCGCGGCCTGATAAATCTTGCTCGGTGATTCGCACGACTCGGAAGCATTGATGAAGCGTCTGGCCGGCCAGATAATTCTGCTGTGGGGTTGGCGCCGCACGCTTGTGGCGTTTCTTGCTGGCGCGCTGGCGGTTCTTGCCCAGGCGCCTTACGATTTCTTCGCCGTCTGTTTTATTTCGTTTCCGCTGCTGGTCTGGCTCCTCGACGGCGCGACCGGCGAAGCCTCCGATGGCTGGTTCTGGCGTTTGCGGCCGGCTTTCGCCATCGGCTGGTGGTTCGGCTTCGGCTATTTTCTCGCCGGCCTGTGGTGGATCGGCTCGGCACTTCTGGTCGAGGCCGACAGTTTCGCCTGGGCGCTTCCCTTCGCAGTGGTCGGAATTCCGCTGGCCCTCGCCTTTTTCTACGGCTTCGCAACAGCGGTTGCCCGGCTGCTGTGGAGCAACGACATCGGCCGCATCGCTGCCCTTGCCTTCGGTTTTGGCCTGGCGGAATGGCTGCGCGATTTTCTGTTCACCGGGTTCCCGTGGAATGCCGTCGGCTACGCGGCGATGCCGGTGCCTTTGCTTATGCAGAGCGTGTCGGTGACCGGCATGGTCGGCATGAACGCGCTGGCGGTCTTCGTCTTTGCATTGCCGGCCCTGCTTGCGGCGCGCCGGCATGTCCGCCTGGGAGCTGCACTGCTTGCCGTTGTCGTCGCGGCCCATGTCGGCTTCGGCTATATCCGGCTTGCTATTCCCGAGAAGCCGGCGGAGCGCGGCCTCGACGTCCGCATTGTGCAGCCGGCTGTCGACCTCAGCGAGAAGTGGGACGCTTCGGTGCCCGACCGGATCTTCGCTACGCTGATGGGGCTTTCGGCCAAGGCGCCGGAGGCCGGCCATGACAAGCCGCAATTGATCCTTTGGCCGGAAACCTCCGTGCCGTTTTTTTTCGCCGAACGTCCCGATGCGCTGACCGCGCTGGGAGAGATGCTTGACGACGGCCAGATGCTGATCGCCGGCGTCGTCCGGGAGGAGGGCGGCTCGGCGGCAGATGCCGACAGGCGGTACTACAATTCGGTGGTGGCGATCGACGACAAGGGCGAAATCGCAGATGCTGTCGACAAGGTTCATCTGGTGCCCTTTGGCGAGTATCTGCCTCTTGCCGACCTTCTTGGCCGCTTCGGGCTCAAACAGCTCGTCGCCGGGCCGACGACCTACGCGGCCGGCAATGAGCGGCATCCGATCGCGCTGTCCGGGGGTATCCGCGTGCTTCCGTTCATTTGCTATGAAGTCATCTTTCCCGATCTGGTGGCGATTGACGCTACGTCAGCCGAGCTTATTGTGAATGTCACGAACGACGCGTGGTTCGGTGACACGCCGGGTCCGTACCAGCATTTCAGGCAGGCGCAGATTCGTGCTGTGGAGAACGGGGTGCCCTTGTTGCGCGCGGCCAATAACGGCATCTCCGCTGTCGTCGATCCGCGCGGGCGTATCCTCGACGCGCTGGCGATCGACGCACGCGGAGCCATCGATGTACATGTGCCGATTTCCGATCAAGCCATCGTTTCTTCGCGCCAAAGACGCATTAACGGACTGATGATCTTGTTGCTGTTTGCCCTGGCCGCTTTCACATCGAATGTAAGGCAAAAGCTACGGGCGAATTGACAGTCGACACATTAGAAACTCATACTGTAACGGCCTGAAACTTCTCGAAGTCGGTACGTCGTTGTGTTGGGGCACCGGCCGCCGGCTTCGTTTGGGCAGAAAAACACAAAAAGCCGGAAAAATTCGGCGAGGAAAAAATGGCAGAAGAAAACAAGAAGAAGCCGAATCCTATCGACATTCATGTCGGAAGTCGCATCAGGCTTCGTCGCAATATGTTGGGAATGAGTCAGGAGAAGCTGGGCGAGAACCTCGGCATAACTTTTCAGCAGATACAGAAATACGAAAAGGGGACCAATCGTGTTGGTGCCAGCCGTTTGCAGGCAATTGCCTCGATACTCGGCGTTCCTGTCGCTTTCTTTTTCGAGGACGCGCCGGGCCAGGAGACCGTGGGCAACCGCGGATTTGCCGAGGATACATCAATGGCTTTTGCCGTCGAATTCTGCGGCAGTCCTGAAGGTCTTCAACTCAACCGGGCCTTCGTCAAGATCGCCGACGTGAAGATACGCCGCAAGATCATCGAGCTTGTGAAGGCCCTTTCCACCGACGAAGTCGATTGATTGGGCCGATTGATTTGGCCGTTGAAAACCCGGAAATGGCGAGGCCGTCATAGCGGGCAGGCAAATTCTCGCGATCTCGCGCACCGTGGAATTTACATCCCATAGGCATGCCGGAGAGCGGATCGATTTTACTCGACACCCATGGAAGCAACGTGTTGGAGCTAAGCGCGCTTGCGGCATCCTGCCGCCGGTCACAGTGGTACAAGATAATAGCGCGATTTTCATACCAGAATGGCCGCACCGCTTGACGAGCGCCGCCCGGCACAGCTAACACGTGGCGCGCCAATCGGCAGCGTGCCGATATTTTTTCAAGAGGGGACACCCGTGACGCGGCAAAACTATCTATTCACCTCGGAATCCGTTGCCGAGGGTCATCCCGACAAGGTCTGCGACCGTATCTCCGACGAGATCGTCGATCTGGTCTATCGCGAGGCCAGAAAGACCGGCATGGACCCCTGGAAGGTCCGCGTCGCCTGTGAGACGCTGGCGACCACGAATCGCGTCGTGATCGCCGGCGAGGTCCGCGTCCCCGAGACCCTGCTCAAGAAGGACAAGGCCGGCAACATCCTGATGGATGCCGCCGGTCATCCGCTCGTCAATCCGGCGAAGTTCAAGTCGGTCGCCCGCAAGGCGATCCGCGAAATCGGCTATGAGCAGGCGGGTTTCCACTGGAAGACAGCAAAGATCGAGGTTCTGCTGCACGGCCAGTCGCCGGATATCGGGCAAGGCGTCGACAACGCCTCCGACCGGCAAGGCGAGGAAGGCGCCGGCGACCAGGGCATCATGTTCGGCTATGCCTGCCGCGAGACGCCGGATCTGATGCCGGCGCCGATCTACTACAGCCACAAGATCCTCGAGTTGCTGGCCGCCGCGCGCCATGAGGGCAACGGCGATGCCGGCCGGCTCGGGCCGGACGCCAAGAGCCAGGTGACCGTCCGTTATATCGACGGCAAGGCGGCGGAAGTGACGCAAATCGTGCTGTCCACCCAGCATCTCGACGCCAGCTGGGATTCGAAGAAGGTCCGCAATGTCGTCGAACCCTATATTCGCGAGGCGCTCGGCGAGCTGAAGATCGCCGACAGCTGCAACTGGTACATAAACCCGACGGGCAAGTTCGTCATCGGCGGGCCAGACGGTGACGCCGGCCTGACCGGGCGCAAGATCATCGTCGACACTTACGGCGGTGCAGCGCCCCATGGCGGCGGTGCTTTTTCCGGCAAGGACACCACCAAAGTCGACCGTTCCGCAGCCTATGCGGCACGCTATCTCGCCAAGAATGTGGTGGCCGCCAAGCTCGCCGATCGCTGCACCATCCAGCTTTCCTATGCCATTGGCGTCGCCCAGCCGCTGTCGGTCTATGTTGACCTGCACGGCACCGGCAAGGTCGATGAGGCAAAGCTCGAGCAGGCGCTGCGCACCGTGATGGACCTGTCGCCGTCCGGCATCCGCCGCCACCTCGATCTCAACAAGCCGATCTACGCGAAGACGTCGTCCTATGGCCATTTCGGCCGCAAGGCCGGCCGTGACGGGTCCTTTTCCTGGGAAAAGACCGACCTCGCCAAGGCGCTCAAGGATGCACTCGCCGAAGCGCCCGCCGAAGCAGTCGCGGCCTAGCCGCGGCGTCCATGCATCCGAAAGACCGGCCAAGCCGTGCGACCGAAGCATTTTTCGGTCGCCGGCGCGGCAAGACCATCCGTCCGCAGCAGGCGGCGGCACTGGAAAGCGGCTTCAGCACCTACCGGCTCGATCTGACGGCCGGACCGCCGGCCGAATTGCGCAGCCTGTTCGAAGCCCATGTCTGCGCCATTCATCTCGAAATTGGTTTCGGCGGCGGCGAGCACCTGCTGCATCGGGCGACGGCGGCTCCTGAAACCGGTTTTGTCGGCGTCGAACCTTTCGTCAATGGCATGGCCAAGATGATGATGGCCGTCAGGGAACGGCCGCTTGCCAATCTTCGCGTCTATGACGACGACGCCACGCGCCTGCTCGACTGGCTCCCGCAAGCCTCGCTCGACGGCATCGACCTTCTCTATCCCGATCCCTGGCCGAAGAAGAAACACTGGAAGCGACGCTTCGTCAGTTCCGTCAATCTCCACCGTTTCGCGCGCGTCCTGAAGTCAGGCGGAAAATTCCGCTTTGCTTCCGATATCGATAGCTATGTGAACTGGACGCTGCTGCATTGCCGGGTACATGATGCGTTTGCGTGGCAGGCTGAAGAGGCCGCCGACTGGCATCGGCCCTATGAGGGTTGGCCGGGTACGCGCTACGAGGCGAAGGCCATTCGCGAAGGCCGGCGGCCGGCCTATCTCACCTTCGTCCGGAGATAGTCCTATTCAGCAGCGCGCGTCGCGCGCTTTGCCGTCGACGAGGACCAAAGATGTCCTCGCGCTGCGTCGCCGGTCTTAGAAGCGGCCGATCTTGTTGAAGGCGGCCGGATCCATGCCGAGATTGCGCAGATCGCGCGCGCGTGGCTTGCGGCCGGCTTCGACCGCGTGCGACGCGGCGACGGCGCTGCCGAACACGGTGAAGAAATCGCCGATGGCCGAGAAAACTTTGCGGTTGGTCATGATTATGCCCTTTCGCCTGCTGCGATGCGTGATTGAATTTGTGCAGCGCAACATAGATAGGCGCTTTCGCCTGATATCACAGGGACGTTGCCGCATGGCCGCCATGCGCCCTATGCAACGCTGCCCCCCGGCACTTTCACCATACCCTGCATGCGGACTTGAAACGGCGGCCGCGATCGCCTATATCAAGCTCAAATTCTTGGTCGGTATGGCGAAGAGTGGGTCCACCCGGTCCCGCTCTTTTTTGTTACCTTCCGACCGCCGATGAAGCGACAGGAATCGAATGACTGCAACGGTACCCGACAGCGACGACCGCATCATCCGCGAAAGCGGCATCGATGCGCGCATCGCGCTGATCGTGCAGCCGGTGTTGCGTGCCATCGGCTTCCGCCTAGTCAGGGTGCATCTGACGGGCCAGAACGGGCTGACGCTGCAGATCATGGCCGAGCGCGAGGACGGCACCATGACCGTCGAGGATTGCGAAGAGGTCAGCCGGGCGGTGTCGCCTGCGCTCGATGTCGATGATCCGATCGAAAAGGCATATCATCTCGAAGTATCGTCGCCGGGTATCGACCGGCCGTTGGTCCGCAAGTCGGATTTCGCGACCTGGACGGGTCATTTGGTGAAGGTGGAGACCTCGGTCCTTGTCGCCGACCGCAAGCGCTTCAAGGGCAAGATCGCCGAGAGCGACGCGGACGGCGTGCTGATCGAGCGCGACAAGGCGGCCTATGGCGAAGAGCCGACGGTGCGTGTGCCCTACGATGCGATTGCCGAGGCACGGCTGATCCTGACCGATGACCTTATCCGCGACGCGCTGTCGAAAGACAACAGGGCGCGCAAGGAAGCCAAGAAGCGCCGCGGCGAACCCGAAGACGCGCCAGAGGGCGCAGAAGCGGGCGCGGAAGATGAAACCGAACAGGAAATGTGATTGGGCTGCCGGGCGCAAAGGCTCGGCAACAAGCTCGGGAGAAAAACGATGGTTGTAAGCGCCAACAGGCTTGAACTGCTGCAGATCGCCGACGCGGTCGCGCGTGAAAAGTCGATCGACAAGTCGATCGTGATCGCCGCCATGGCCGATGCGATCCAGAAGGCTGCGCGCTCGCGCTATGGCCAGGAAACCAACATCCGTGCCGACATCAATCCGAATACCGGCGAGATGAAGCTGCAGCGGCTGATGGAAGTGGTCGAGAAAGTCGACGACTATGCGACGCAGATCGCCATTTCCTCCGCGCGCGAGCGCAATCCCGACGCCCAGCTCGGCGACTTCATTGCCGAACAG
>NZ_RZSX01000275.1:0-7059 GCF_004023105.1 Mesorhizobium sp. M5C.F.Ca.IN.020.32.2.1
GCACCATCGCGGCCGCTTCCGGCGCCGGGGTCCGATAAATGCGGATCGGGATCGGATGCGAAGGCGTGACAATGGCGGTGGTTTCCGCCGTAACCCCTTGCGGATAGCCGGCAGAGAACTCGCGGCACATGCGGTCGTAGATTTCGCGCTGCTGGTCGATCGTGTAGTGGATTGTATCCTGTGGATAATAGGAATTGGTCCGCTCGATGAAGGCCCAGGTCTCGGCGTCGATCAGCTTTTTGTAGTCGGTCATGGGAACTGAACGGACCGTAACGAATCCGCCTGGGCACCCCCCTCTGTCCTGCCGGCCATCTCCCCCTCAAGGGGGGAGATCGGATGTCCCATCGGCTTTCGCCAATCTCCAGCGCGGCAGGAAGGGTGAATGGGCCGAAGCTGCCAATCTCCCCCCTTGAGGGGGAGATGCCCGGCAGGCCAGAGGGGGGTGGGAAGAAAAGCCATCATCTCCGCAGGATCATTTTCCCTTCCACACCGGGTCTCGCTTTTCGGCAAAGGCGCGAAAACCCTCGAGATTGTCCTCCGAGCCGTACAGTGCGTCAACCGTCGGCAATTGGCGGCGCGTCACCCGGTTCATCGCGTCCTGGAAGGTGAGCGATTCGGCGATCCGCGCCGTCTCCTTGATCGCGGCAAAGACCAGCGGCGGACCGTCGGCCAGCAGCCGTGCGATCTCCCAGACGCGGTCTCCGAGTCTGTCCTTGGGCAGCACCTCGTTGACCAAGCCCCAGCGATGCGCCTCGGCGACATCCATCCAGCGGCCGGTGAGCAAAAGATCCATGGCGACGTGATAGGGAATGCGCTTCGGCAGCTTGATCGTCGCTGCGTCAGCCAAAGTGCCGGCACGGATTTCGGGCAGCGCAAAGGAGGAATGATCCGACGCGTAGATGAGGTCGCATGATAGCGCCAGCTCGAAACCGCCGCCGACCGCCATGCCGTTGACGCAGGCGACGACCGGCTTGTTGAGGTCGCGCAATTCCTGCAGCCCGCCGAAACCGCCAACGCCATAGTCGCCGTCGACCGCATCACCGCCGGCCGCGGCCTTCAGGTCCCAGCCGGCGCAGAAGAACTTGTCGCCGGCGGTCTTGACAATGGCGACCCGCAGACCCGGATCGTCGCGGAACGCCTTGAACGTTTCGCCCATCAGGCGCGAGGTCTTCAGGTCGATGGCATTGGCCTTGGGCCGATCGAGCGTGACTTCGAGGATGGTGCCCTCGCGGCGGGTGGTGATGACGTCAGACATTCTTTCTCTCTCCAAGCACCAGCAGCGCGTCGGCGATCCAGGCGCCTTTGCCTTGCGCGCAGACGATCAGCGGATTGATGTCGAGTTCCTCGATCTCGCTGGCATTTTCCTGCACGAAGGCGGCGATGCCTGATATCGCATCGATGGCGGCCGCGACATCGGCCTTGGGCCGGCCGCGATAGCCTTCGAGCAGCGGGAACAATTTGAGCCCGCGCAATGCCGCCTCGATGTCGTCGCGTGTCGCCGGCAGCATCAGCGTGACGCTGTCGCGCAGCAGTTGGACCAGCACACCACCGGTGCCGAGCGTCATAACCGCGCCGAACATCGGGTCGCGGGTGAAGCCGACGAGCAGTTCGGCGACGCCGTCGCGCACCATGCGCTCGACATAGAGGCCGGTACCGAGCGCATAGAGATCATGGGCGGCGGTGCTGACGGATTCGGCATCCCTCAGGTTAAGCCGCACCGCGCCGAGCTCGGATTTGTGAGTGACGCCCAAAGCCTTCAGCGCAACCGGAAAACCGAGCGCCATCGAGGAGATTACCGCCTCGACCGCATTGCCGGCGCGTTCGCCCCTCGGCACGGGAAGCCCGGCCTCGATCAGCCGCGCTTTCGCCTTGGCCTCGTCAGGCGTGACATGGTCGCTGGCCGGCGCACCTGACGCGGAGGTGTCGATCGGCTGCGCCTGCGGCTCGCGCCAGGCCCAGCCGATGAAGGCGGCCGCCTGGGCGGCGTCCATTGCCTCGGAAATGCCGAACAACGGCACCATGCCGCGTGCCATCAGCCCGGCGGTGTATTCCTCGGGCAGGTTCTCCGGCAGCGAGGAGACGATCGCGCCCTGCGCCTTGTTGGACGTCAGCGCCGATTCGAAGGCGCGCAGCGTCGTCCACCAGTCGGTATCGGAGCAGCGGTCGGGGCGCGGGAAATCGAGCACCAGCATGTTGAGGTCGAAGCCGCCCGACACCATGGCGGTGAAGGTGGCGGTCATCGCCGGCTCGTTGTTCCAGATGAAGGTGTGGTAGTCGAGCGGGTTGGCCACCGCAACCAGCGGCCCGAGCGTCGATTTGACGTGGGCGCGATGCGTGTCGGTCAGCGCCGGGAAATTCACCCAGCGGCCTTCTGCGCTGTCGGCCATGACAGATGCTTCGCCGCCCGAACAGCTCATCGACGACAGCCGGTAACCGGGCAGGGGACCGGTGACGTGCAGCAGCTTGAGCGCCTCGATGAAGGCAGGGATGGAATCGACGCGGGCGATGCCGAGCCGCTTCAGGAAGGCGCCCGAGGCCGCGTCCGAGCCGGCCAGCGACGCGGTATGCGAGACGGTCGCTTGCCGCGCCTGCTCGGAGCGGCCGACCTTCATGGCGATGATCGGTTTCTTCAGCTCTCGCGCCCGCGCGGCCAGCCTTTCGAAGCCGGCTACTGAATCGAAGGCCTCGATATGCAGGCCGAGCGAATTGACGCGATCGTCCTCGATCAGGCCGAGCGCCATTTCGGAAAGGCCGGTCTGTGCCTGGTTGCCGGCGGTCATCAGAAAGGCGATCGGCAGGCCGCGCTTCTGCATAGTCATGTTGATGGCGATGTTCGACGATTGGGTGATGATGGCGACCCCGCGGCCACCCTCGGCCAGCCTGATGCCGCCATGCTGGTCGGGCCATAAAAGCGCGCCGTCGGCATAATTGATCAGGCCGTAGCAGTTCGGCCCGATGATCGGCATCTGGCCGGCCGCTGCGACTAGTTCGGCCTGCAGCCGCTCGCCGTCCTCGTCATAGGCCTCGGTCTCGAGAAAGCCGGCGGCAAAGCAGACGGCGCCGCCGGCACCGCGCTCGGCCAACGCCTTGACCACTTCGATGGTCAAATGCCGGTTGACGCCGACAAAGGCAGCGTCCGGCGCTGCAGGCAGATCGGCCACCGAGCGATAGGCCTTGCGGCCGGCGACCTCCTCCTTGGTCGGGTGCACCGGCCAGATCTCGCCGGCAAAGCCCATCTTGATCGACTGCGCGACGACGGCGGCAGCCTGCGCGCCGCCGAAGACGGCAATTGTTCGCGGGCGCAAAAGGCGCTCAAGTTTGTGCATCGATCAGCCCCCGAACGGGCGCAACAGCGCCCGCGAGATAATGTGGCGCTGGATTTCCGAGGTGCCTTCCCAGATGCGCTCGACGCGAGCGTCGCGCCAGATGCGCTCCAGCGGCAGGTCGTCCATCAGCCCCATGCCGCCATGGATCTGGATTGCTTCATCGGCGACGAAGGCGAGCATTTCGGTGGCCTTCAACTTGGCCATGGCCATGTCCTGATCAGTGACGGTGCCCTGATCGTACTTCCAGCCGGCTTCGAACACCATCAGGTCGGCAGCCTTCAGTTCGGTCGCCATGTCGGCGAGCTTGAACGACACGCCCTGGAACTTGCCGATCTGCTGGCCGAACTGCTGCCGCTGCGCGGCGTATTCGACGGCATGGCCAAGCGCCCGCTCGGCCCGGCCGAGACAGGTGGCGCCGACCTGCAGGCGGGTTGCGCCAAGCCATGAATTGGCGACGTCGAAGCCCTTGTGGACCTCGCCGAGCACTTGGGCTCCGGGCAAGCGGCAATCGTCGAATTCGAGGATGGCGTTGGTGTAGCCGCGATGCGAGACGTTGCGATAGCCGTCGCGCACCGTAAAACCCTTGGTGCCCTTGTCGACGAAAAAGGCGGTGATCTTCTTGCGTTTGCCGCGCGGCGTCTCCTCTTCGCCCGAGGCCATGAAGACGATGGCAAAATCGGCAAGGTCGGCATGGCTGATGAAATGCTTGGTGCCGTTCAGCACCCAGTCGTCGCCGTCCTGCACGGCGGTCGCCTTCATGCCGCGCAGGTCGGAGCCGGCACCCGGCTCGGTCATCGCCAGGCAGTCCCATTTCTCGCCGCGAATGCAGGGATAAAGGTATTTCTCGCGCTGCTCCGGCGTGCCGGCCAACAGGATGTTGGAAGGCCGCGCCACGCAGGTCCAGTGCAGCGCGTAATTGGCACGGCCGAGCTCTTTTTCGTAAAGCAGCCAGGTCACCGTGTCGAGCCCGGCGCCGCCGACTTCCGTCGGCATGTTGGCGGCATAGAGACCGGCTTCGATTGCCTTGGCCTTGATCTCCTCGATCAGCTCACGGCGCAGCACGCCGGTGCGCTCGACTTCGCGCTCATGCGGGTAGAGCTCATTCTCGACGAAGGCGCGCGTCGTCTCGACGATCAGTTTCTGTTCTTCGGAGAGGCCAAATTCCATAGTATTAGCCTTTCTTCTTTTTCTTCGGATTTTCAGCCTTGGCTTTTTCCACCGCCTTGGAAGCGGTGGGCTTCTTTGCCGCAAGCCTGGCGAGCTGCTTGGTATAGTCCTTGTGCAGGGCGCCGGCGCCCCAGCCCTTGCCTTTGTTCTGCTTCGACAGCGCCTCCATGATGGCCACCAGATTCTCGTCGCGGATCTTTTCGAGCTCACGGATCGACAGGCCATGCGCCTGGTCGTCCGACTGGGTGGCGATCAGGTCGACCAGTTCGTCGTTGAACTCCGGCACATCCATCAGCTTGGTCCATGGCCATTTCAGGCACGGCCCGAACTGCGCCATGAAATGGCGCATGCCGGCCTCGCCGCCCGCGACGCGATAAACCTGGAACATGCCCATCTGCGCCCAACGCAGGCCGAAGCCATAGCGCATGATATCGTCGAGTTCCTCGACCGTGCAGATGCCGTCCTTGATCAGCCACAGCGCCTCGCGCCATGCCGCCTCCAGCAGGCGGTCGCCGACGAAAGCCTCGATCTCCTTGCGGATCACCACCGGCTTCATGCCGATCGAGGCGTACATCTCCTTGGCGACTTCGATCGCCTCGGGAAAGGTCTGTTCGCCGCCGACGATCTCGACCAGCGGCAGGAGGTAGACCGGGTTGAACGGATGGCCGACGACCAGCCGCTCCGGATGCTTCTTCATCGCCACCTGCATGTCGGTCGGCTTGATGCCGGAGGTCGAGGAGCCGACGATGGCGTTGGCCGGCGCATAAAGGTCGATCTCGGCCAGCACGCGGTGTTTCAGTTCGAGCCGTTCCGGTACGCTTTCCTGGATGAAATCGGCATCGGCGACGGCATCGGCGATGGTCTTGGCAAAGGTCAGTTTGCCCTCTTTTGGGAGGCCGTCGGGCAGCATCTGTTTGTAGGCGCGGCGCGCGCCTTTCATCACTTCGCCGACCTTGCGCGAAGCTTCCGGGTCGGGATCGAAAATCGACACGTCGATGCCATTCAAGAGCAGCCGCGCTACCCAGCCGGCGCCGATGACGCCGCCGCCGATTGCAGCTGCCTTGGTGATGATGCTCATGCGGAGGCTCCGGTTCTTGTCCTGGCTATTTCCAGATCGATCAGGGGCACGCGCTCGCCGGCGCGGATCACGGTGGGGTCATAGGCCCTGCGGGCAAACACTTCGAGCACGATGGGCCGGAAGAAATCGATCGGCAGCGTCTCGTAATCCGGATCGAAGCTCGACTGGTCCCAGCGCTCGCAGAACTGGTCGCAATCGTCGAAATAAAGATGGCCGGCGAAACGGTCGCGGGCATGGGGATTGCCGCCGAGATGGTGGGCGTAATAGAGGCGCTGGAAGTCACCGTGCTTTTCCACCACCCAGGTGCACTGCTCGCGCACGAAGGGTTTTAGGATCGAAGCTGCATATTCGTCGTGATTGTAGGGTGCGTAGATGTCGCCGATATCGTGCAGTAGCGCGCAGGCGATCCAGTCGGTGTCGGCGCCGTCGCGCCATGCGCGCGTCGCCGCCTGGAGCGAATGGCCGAGCCGGGTGATCTTGTAGCCGGACAAGCCTTCGTCGAGCTGGACAAGCGCATCAAGCAGCCGTTCCCCGGTCTTCGCCGCATAGTCGATCTCGTGCTCGGTGAGGAACGCGTAGTCGTCGCGGTCGCCGTCCTTCATGGCGGTGAATTTCACGGTCTTCATCGGCGGCTCCTCCCTACCGATTCCCTGTTCAAAGCGGCGCGCGCTTCGTCAAATTGAGCTTCTTGCGCACCTCGTCCGGGCCGATGACCCTTGCGCCCATGTTCGACACGATGCTGACCGCCCGCTCGACCAGCTGCGCATTGGTCGCCAGCACGCCCTTGTCGAGCCAGAGATTATCCTCGAGCCCGACGCGGACATTGCCGCCGGCCAGCACCGCGGCGGCGGCATAGGCCATCTGGTTGCGGCCGATGGAGAAGGCCGACCAATTCCAGCTCGACGGCACATTGTTGACCATCGCCATGAAGGTGTTGAGATCATCGGGAGCGCCCCATGGCACGCCCATGCACAATTGCACGAGAGCATCCGGATCCAGCACCTTTTCCTCGACGAGCTGCTTGGCAAACCAGAGATGCCCGGTGTCGAAGGCCTCGATCTCCGGCTTGACGCCGAGCGCCGTCATCATGCCGCCCATGGCGCGCAGCATGCCGGGCGTATTGGTCATGACATAGTCGGCTTCGGCGAAATTCATCGTCCCGCAGTCGAGCGTGCAGATTTCCGGCAGGCACTGGCGCACATGTTCCACGCGGTTGGTCGCGCCGCCCATATCGGTGCCTTTCTCGTTGAGCGGTAGGGGATTCTCCGGCGAACCGAACACCATGTCGCCGCCCATGCCGGCGGTCAGGTTCAGCACCACGTCGACATCTGCAGCACGGATGCGCTCGGTTACTTCGCGATAGAGCTGCACGTCGCGCCGTGGCTTGCCGGTTTCGGGGTCGCGCACATGGCAGTGGACGATCGCCGCGCCCGCTTTTGCCGCATCGATGGCCGAATCGGCAATCTGCTTGGGCGAACGGGGCACATG
>NZ_RZSX01000276.1:0-7048 GCF_004023105.1 Mesorhizobium sp. M5C.F.Ca.IN.020.32.2.1
GGAGGTCATCGCCGATGTTGCCGGCAGAGAGAACGATCAAGCGTCGCTGTTCCTCTTCGAAACAGAGTTGGTCGATAGCGGCAGACCACGATGTGGGCCTTCCACGCGCCGGACTGGCGCTTGTCACAGCCATTGCGATCGCGCGGCGGCGCTCCGGCGCCTGCACCTCGGCGCGGGCGATCGCTTCCGCGGTGATCGCGCCATAGAGTTCTGGATCGTTTGCCTCGTCTTCTGGCGGAAGGATACGAACACTCTCCAGCCGAAAGGGCAATGGAACTGGATCGCCTCCGACCAGGAGCGGGACCAGATCACCGTACAGGCCGACACCTGCCATTCGCGTCCCGTGGCCGCTCCACGCAGGTGTGTCGTCGCTGCCCCATGCCGGTTTGACGGTGTGCCAGTCTTCAACGGCAAGTGCGGGTTCGATCAACGGGTGGGTGCGACGCACGCCGCTGTCGAGAATGCAGACCGCAATATCGGTTGAGGCGGTCTGACGCGCCCGAGAAGCTCGTCGCTCCAGTCCCTTTGCTCCGCGCCGCCAAGGCCCATGAAGAAGGACGGCGTATCCTTCGCGCGCCGCAGCTCGGCGACGACATCGCTGTGCGCAATCATGCGGTCGAGCATTGCCGTGCTGGCGAGTGCCAGCATGACCACCCGCTCCGGAAACCTGACCGCATGCGTGCGCAAAGTGATGTTCAGGGCTTCGGCAATGTGCTCGAAGTTCTCGCGGCGACCGTCGCGCAGCCAGACTTCCCACCACACCTGCTCGTCAGCGGCCTGGGGGAAGAGGTCGTCGTGGTCGGTAAACAACGATCGTGCAGTCGCCAGCCTGACTGTCTCCATGCGGGAGACGAGCGGCTCGTTGCGCGGTCTGCCGCGGTCAGTGTCAACGTCTCGATACGCCTCGACTTTCCGCAAATAATAGGCTTGCGCGCTTTGCGGCAGGAACACCGACGCTGTGATGGGAGCACCGGGTTGAGTTGGCTCATGGACGGCGACCAGCTCCATGTGCTGGCGACGATCGGCCAACTGGTCGAGGGCCGCCCGTCCGGACATGGGCAGATCGATCTCGATATAAAAGCCAGGCGTGCCGACCGACAGCTGGGGGTCACGCGCCGCAATCTGCTGGCGTGCACTTTCGACCGCTTGTTCGATGGATTGCGTCAAGGCCGCAGCATGCGACGCCCGATCACGCGCCGGCAGCGGCGGTGCATGTATAAGTTGGTTGGGCCGCCGATAGGCTTCCCGAATGCCGTTGTTGCGAAGGTGGATATGGGCGCGGTCGCGCGGAAAATCGTCTGCCATTATGATCTGTGCTGTCGCTACTCAGACAGCGAAGCCTGCCGGCGTTCCTTCAGAGCGTCGATGAGCGCTTCCGAGGTGATCCGCCCCCCCCCGCAATATGATGGTTTTTGCAGCGTCGTCGGCCGCGCGGGTGATCTCGGCCTGCGACAGTCTCTCTGCCTGAGAGATCGCCTCGTTCCAGGCAAGCCCTCTGGTGTCGAAGCGGTCGAGTCGAGCCCGAAGCAGCGCCTCGATAATCGGCCGATCGGGCACGGCGTATTCGATGACATCGTCGAAACGGCGGAACAAAGCTCTGTCGAGCAGCTCGGGATGATTTGTTGCCGCAATAATCAGGCTGTGGCTGTCGTCTTGCTCGAGAAACTGCAGAAACGAATTCAGCACGCGCCGAATCTCGCCAACATCCTGGCGTTCGCCTCGACGCGCGCCGATGGCATCGAATTCGTCAAAGAAGTAGACGCCCCGCGTCGCCTGCATTGCATCAAAAACAAGCCGCAGCTTTCCGGCAGTCTCTCCCATGAACTTGGTGATCAAACCATCGAGGACGATCGTGAAAAGGGGCAGATGAAGCTCCCCGGCCAATGCCGATGCGGTCATCGTCTTGCCTGATCCTGGCGGGCCGACCAGAAGCAGTTTGCGACGGGGAACAAGCCCGTGCTCGCGCAAGCTTGCTTGTTGGCGCTGCTCTCCCAGCACGCGGTGCAGGCGCGAGCGCAGACTGTCCGGCAAAATCATGTCGGTCAGTCGCAGGTCCGGATAGCGCACATGCAGGAGCCCTGCGAGCTCGCCCTTTGGCTGAAAAAGGGGAACCGGCCGACTGCTCTTGGCAATCCGGGCGTCCCTGCTCTTGGCTGCGTCGACCAGATCCTTGAGCTCCTGAGCAAGCTTGCCATGGCCTTGACGTGCCTCATGCGCAGCAAGCTGCATCGCGATAGAGAGGAAACGATCCTCGTCGCCGGCAAAGTGGCTTTTAAGCAGCGTCACGATATGGCGGGCCGTGGTCATGGCTCTCTTCTGGGGTATCCGTTTACTTGGCGAAGCGCATGCAACCTAAACGCTTTCAACGGCGATTTGTATCGCGCAATGGTGTTTTTTCTCTTGTCGATGTTCGCCCGTGGCAACTTCAGCGGTGAACTGTTGCGCCGCGGTCATAGGCCAGCCGGAATAACGCCGGCCAGCAGACAACAGTCCGCATCTTCGAGCGCTCGAAGTCTGGCCACTCACGCAGCGTGTCGGGTCCGAACGCTCCAAAGCCGCCCCGCCTGGCAGGTCCATGCGACCGATTGCGGGCGTGCGGCCATAAGGTCTACGCGGGCTCGCATGGCTGCCCGCGCCGCTGGCTAAAAAAGCTGTACACCATCTCACGAAACACCAGGTCCGCTCCTTTGCCGGCCGACGGTCCATGAAATCCCCTCCCCACTCACGACACCGGAGACCTCCTTGCCCACATGGCGCTCAAGCACCGGCCGCCATGGCACCAGCGTGAACTCGCGCGACTTCTCAACGACGGCATATTTTCCGCTGGCAAGCTCGACGGAGCGGCGGAGCGTACCCTCTACTCGTCCTCCGGATCGCGCTTCGGCATAGGGCAGGCCAAGTTCCTCCGACAGTTGGCCAGCAACACGGTTCAGTTCTCGCTGGCGCAGGATCGAAAGCATGTTGGCTCGATAGACGATCCGATCCTGTTCTTCATGCGCGTGGCCTTGCGCGATCAGCCACTCCCGCCGGCGAGCTTGCGCCTCTCTCACGTCGCAGCCGAAGCCGGATCCGTGCAAAGGCTCGGGTCTATCGGCAACCAGCTCCCGGTCGAGCCAGGTGGCGCCGTTGAAGCTGACCTGTCGCTCCAGCGCCATTGAGGAGAGCTTGTCGACAACGAAAGGCTCGGCCCTGGCCCGCTGGCCCTCATAATTCGCGACGCGATCGAGATGGTCCGGCGCGATGAGCCAGGTGCCGTTCGGCTCTCGCTCAACGCCGCCGGTCGCGCGGCGGATCGCCTCCAGCCGCCGCACATGCGTTCGCGCAAAGCTCTCGGTGGCGGATGGGTCATGCTTCAGGTGGATATCGACGTCGTAACGGCCGCCATTCGCGGCGGCGATTTCGGCGATGGTACGATCGACCCGCCTCGGCTCGGTGTTCCTTGGCGCGACACGCACGATGCAGCCATTAGGCATCGTTTCCATCGCCTCGCCTCTACCGATGTCGATCCAATGGCTCTTACCGTCGACGGCGTCGACGATCATGTAGTGGCGGTCATTGATCTCGTCGGCCAGTCCACGCGCGACAACGCGACCGACGAGAGACTGGACGGGCTCGCCGGCTCGATCGTGGATCACCCAGTCGGCGGCACTGCGTGCAAGCCCCTTGCCGGCCAGTTCGCGGTGGATGGTCTTGATGATGTCGCCGCGTTCGCCGGTGCGGCGCAGCGTGGCTTCGAGCTCATCGTCGAGGCGCCAGGAGCCAGCGCCGACCTCCGCGGCCAGACCCATCCGCTCGAGCTTGCGCAGCCGTCCCTGGTGCAGCGTCTGGCGAATGGCGTCGGGACCGCCCGGCGAGACCAGCCCGTCATCATCACGCATGCTGAGCAGCCGACGGTCGATGCTGGTGAAGCGTTCCTGCTCCATTTCCCGGCGCAGGCGAAGCTCAATCTCGCGGTCGGTTCGCGGACCGAGATCGAGGCTGACCAGCTCGGCCGCCCGCTCGCGGATGCCAGATGAGATATATTCGCGCGCGATGACCAGGTTCTCGCCACGGTCGTCCCTGCCTCGGACGATGATGTGGCTGTGCGGGTGGCCGGTGTTGAAATGATCAACCGCGACCCAGTCGAGCTTCGTGCCGAGGTCTTCCTGCATCTGCGCCATGAGCCGCCGCGTCAGCGCCTTCAGGTCTTCATACTCGATGCCGTCTTCGGCAGCGACGATGAAGCGGAATTGGTGGCGGTCGCCGTCCGCGCGATCGATGAACGCCTTGCCGTCGACGCGGTCGCTGTCGGCGCCGTAGAGCTCGCCAGGCGCACCTTCTCGGGTGACGCCGTCGCGCTGAAGATAGCGTAGATGGGCACGCGCCCCGTCCGCGCCCTTGCCGGCGAGCTTGACGATCCGCGCCTTGACGATCACCCGGCGCTGGCGGAAGGCGGCATACCGGTCGCGCGATTTCAGCAGCGCCGCAGCCGCCCCGCCGCGCCCTGTCCGGCTGCCCGTGAAGCGACCGCCGGGCTGGGGCTGGCCGCCGGCTCGGTTGACGGCTGCCCGGACTTGACCGGCATAGCGTTTGCCTGCCTTCGAGCCGCGCGACCCGATTTTGCCGAGCTTCGGCCTGAACTCGTCATCCTTCATGCGAGCCTCCCAGACATATCAAGCAAAATCAGACACTTACACGTCCAACCCTCTTGGCACCGGCGGCAGCCTCCTGGAAAAACGATGTGCAGACAAAGATTTAACCGCCTCCTGGAGGCGGTACCTTTATCTTGCCTTACGCGCCCAGCCCCGCCAGACGCGCCCCCGTCCGCCCATGGCTAACGCACCGGCTCCTTCGGCTGCGCGCCGTCCTTGCCGAGCGGCACGAAGAGATCGCCGTTTCGCACGCCTGAGTGAACACCGTCATGAATGAAGAACAGCGACCGTCCGAGAGGAGCGATTTGCGCCTTTGGAGCGACAGATTGGCTTTCGAACGCCTCGATGTCGGCCGCCGAAACTCCGGCCGCCTTGAGTTGGTCGAGGTACTCGACGGTCTCTTCTGGCAGCGGTTTGCCACGCTTCAAATGCTCGTCGTAGCGCTCGGGACCGGCATTGTAGGCGCCAAACAGGCCAGGAAATCCGAAGCGGTCATACATGGCGCTGAGATAGGCCGTGCCGGCCAGGATATTGTCGCGCGGATCGTGGGGGTTAGGCCCAAGGCCGTGTTCGACCCGCATCTCCTCATAGGTGCCGGGCATCACCTGCATGAGGCCCATGGCGCCAGCGGGGGAGGTGATGGGGCGGCCGCCGCGCATTGTCTTGCCGCCGCTTTCGGCAGCCATGACGGCATAGATCCAGGCTTGGGGAATATGGAAGCGCCGGCTTGCTTCCGATACCAACGTCTGCCACTTTCGCAGCTGCGGACTTTGGGAGATGGCGACCGGCTCAGCGCCGGTCGAGGCGGAACAGGCGCATGGCGCAATGGCGATCATGCCCAACAAGAGGAGGGTCACTCGGTCCATAGCGGTACGAGCCTCCCGATGACATTTTGAGTGGGAACAGGCCCGAAATAGCGGCTGTCGAAGGAGCGGTTTTTGTCGCTGCCGAGCAGGAAAACCTCGTTATCCCCGAGCGCTCGGCAGCCGTTCCACCATGGCAAAGGTCGGCCTTCGGCGTCGATTTTGAGCCGGCGCGCGACGATGTCGCCGCCGATGATGATGGCGTCATTGAAGGCGCAGACATTATCGTCCGGCAGCGCTGCAAGACGTTTTGCCAGCGGCACATTGCGAGGCAGATAGCTGCGCTCGGCGGCGAGATACGCCGCGTATTCAGGCGGGCGCACGAGCACGAGATCGCCACGCGCCAGCGCTCCCGCAGCGATGCGGTAAAGGCCGATCGGCGCGCTGGCCGAGGCGTTCCAGACCAGCCAAGGGGTGGGCTTTCCCAGCGCCGTGAAGCCCAAAAGACCGAGACCGGCCGCGGCCAAGGCGACCGTCTTACGGGCTCGAACACGCCTCAGGCGGCTGCCGATCAGATGGATGGAAGGGCGCCGCCTCATGAACGGCCTCCCGTGCCGCCCTGGCCGGAACCGGCCTTGCCATCGCCGGCGGTGGAGTGCTGCGGGTGTCCTTTCGACCAATGGTCGAGTTCGTCGATGTGATAGCGGACATAGCGGCCGTGCTTGCGGAATTTCGGGCCGCCGCCCTTGAGCCGCATCTTTTCGAGCGTGCGCTGGGAGAGCCCGATATAGAAGGCGGCTTGGGCTGTGCTGAGAAACGGGCTGCCCTTTTTCGCGCGGGCCGCGCGTTCGTTTTCGTCGTCCATGATGATCCTCGTTTCGCTTCGGACAAGCGAGGGCGAGGATGGGCGAGGGAGATCGTCTCGGGGACGGGCGAAGAGTCGGGGGAGAGTTTTCGCCGCCCTTTAGGGCGGACGGGGTTTGGGTGGAACTCCTGGGAATGAGCCCCGCGCCGGGGCTGCGGCGCGAGGCTCTATCTCGGCCGGTCAGTCGGCCGGGTTCCAGATGATGGCGTAGGTGTCGTGATCGTCCTGGCCGGCGGCGCGGCCGAGATTGGCGTAGAGCTTGCGCGGTCCGAACTCCGGCGCTGCAATCGACAGGCTCACATAATCCTTGCCGGAAGTCTCGCCGGTGCGGATCCAGCCGGCGCCAACTTCGACTCCTTGCGTAAGCACCCGGAAGTCGGGATGGTTGTCGGCGCTCTTGGCCTGGTTGGGGACGATATCGATGTCGGCGCGGACGCTGAGCGTCTTGAGCTGGCCCTTGTAGGCGCCGTTTTCCTGCTTGTTGACGTAACCGATCGCGGTCATTTCGAAGTCTCCTTTTGTGGTTTCGCCGGGGACCATCCCCTGCGATGGCGCACCGTAATGGGCGCGTCAGGACCGCCTGAATCCGACAGGGCCGCAGCGACAGCGAAGGATCCGAGCGGGCAGCTTTTTTGTGAGCGAAGCGGCGCGAGGAAGCCGCCGCAGGCGGCGGGGAAAAAAGCTGATGGCGAGGGTTTCGGGCGGCCGGACCCGCCCATAGGTCGACAAGCCAGCCGCAGGGATGGTCC
>NZ_RZSX01000277.1:0-7031 GCF_004023105.1 Mesorhizobium sp. M5C.F.Ca.IN.020.32.2.1
TGACTATCTCTCCTATTCTGAATTATCACTGGTCGGCAACGGGACCGGCGGGCACTTAGTTCCGCCGCCGGGCTATGGTCCATGATGCAGTAAGACTGAAGTCTTTGCGTTAAAGACAGAGGGCTGAGGCTGGCAACCAAGATCTTACCAACGGATTGGTCTTGGCCGCCGAGCAAAGTCCCTTCATCGGTGGTTCCGGGTGCCCGCTGTATCCCTCATCGGCGGGCGCCCGATATTTCTCTAACAGCGGAAACAACTGTGCCCCTTACCCAGAGCAGACAGAATGTCGATGAGGTCGCAAGCCGACCCGCAAATGACAATCAAACTCCTGACCCAACAGATTTCTCGGCGGTTGATCTCATTTCGCCGAGCGACGAAGAGGTCGCTGCAATCGTCAGGCGAACAGAGCGCCTGGCCCTTGCGGTGATTATAGTAATGGCGATCTTCCTGATCTTTGCACCGGTGATCTTCATTGCCCTGAGGTATGGGATCTGAGATGTCCCGCTTTAGGCCTCGTCCCAGAAATCCTGCAGCGAAGCGTGGCGGAGGTCCTTCTCGCCGCGCCCGTGCTTCACGCGGGCTTGATCCCCGGCTTGACCCATTGCGTTGCCGGCCGCCTATCTGCCGGTCCGGGCGATTGACGAGGAAGCGAGACGGAAGCAGCGCACAGGCTGGGGGGCACCTTTATGAAGCAGACCCGCCGCTACATTTGCGAAGCGACGGGCCTCCACCCCATTCCCCCAGACCTGATCATGCAATTGCGGTGCCAGACGTGTTGACCCATTGCGGCGCACCTTATGGCTTCTACACAGCGGAATTGCCGCCACATACTTCGTTCGAATGTTTCGACTCCATTAGCTTGAGCGCATGTTTTCCGCCAGCCAGGTGAGCGCCCCCCGAAGGCTCGCTTGTCAGGCCCAGCGGCCTCCCCCCCCACACAAAGCCGCTGGGCCGTCCCCGCTGGAGCGAAGCGCGTTGTCCCGCATAGTAGCAAGCCTCTTGACTAAGACCTCGCCTGCACCGGTCGAACGAATGGCAACTTTTTGTCTGAATGTGTTTACGGTCCATTCTCCGAGATTGCACGCATGGCTTCGCGTGGGAGACACAGTAACTCCCCTTTTAAAGGCGTCGAGATGCTACGAGCACCGCAAACCCAGTTCCTGAAGCCTGAAGATCGGGCGATCTGCCAGCGGGTGGTCGACCAGATAACCGCCGACGCTAAATGGTACAGCACCTCGATAGACGGCCAGATTCTGGCCTCGACCACGCTGACTCTCTTCCAATCCGGGGTGGTCAATGAAACGAATTTGCTGGCACATGTTCGCGCGCCGCCACGACTTCACTAAGCTGACCGGCTAGCGCTTCTCCTTCGGCGTGATCTCTTCGATCTGAACCTTCTCGCCGATCTCGCCATAGCTTCCGCCTTGGCCTTGTCCTTCGTGGTCAGCACCGTTCGCCAGTGCGGTTTCTCGAAGACACTCACGATGTAAGTTGTCGCCGGTTTGTCGGCTATCGCGCTAACACGGCTGGATAGGAACATACTCCAAGCACGGTACTTCCGCGATCACGCCATATCCACGGTCGCAAGCTCTGTTAGCTTCTTGGTGCGGCGGACCCCAATCCGCCAGGCCGGCGCCCTACAGGCAATCTACCCCAACGCCCCCCAAGCGGCGCCGGCCACCTTCCTGGGAGCCACGATCAGCCGTTCATCCCCGGAATTTTTCCGTGAGCCCGTGGATCTTGCCGTCCGGGCTCGTCAAGATCGGCTGTCGAATCTTCCACGACTGAAGTGAGATTCGATGAGTGACGAGCTGATCCGCCTTGCAAGTGCAATGGAGCCCGTCACGCGCCCTGGCATCAGCACCATAGGTGCGAGCATCGGCTGCGGGAAGAATGCAGGATGGGGCTTTTGCGAAGCCGAGGCAGACGCCCCACTGGTTCTGTTTCGAGCACCGTGCCGAGGGGGAGCGTTTTGCTCTGACTAGAGCTCCTAGCCGGCTGGTAAGGACCCCAGTCCGAAGGGAATAGCATCTTGCCCTCCTTTGGCCGCAGCTTCAAAGCTTTCATCTATTCGGCTGATGCGCCGATCCGCTGGAAATTGACAATCTGCCCCAGCTCTAGACCGCTTCGTGCTGGCGGTGGCCTCTGCAAACTTCGGATGAAGGGCTATCCTATATTGTTGCGCGCAGGCTCATATCCGATCGTGGCAAGGGTTGCTTTCCTTGCCGCGTTGGCCGGCGTGCTCCTGCTGCTCGCCCTTTTTCCGGCGTGGCTCCTGCAGAATTTGGGAGTGAGCTTCACGCATCATGGCAAGCTCATCCACGCCGCCGCATTCACCGTTTTGGCGGCCTTGGCAAGTCTTGGCTGGACGAAACACAAGGCAAAGCTGATTGTTCTCCTCGCTTTTTCGGGCGTGGCGATTGAAGTTGTTCAGGGCGCGCAACTGATAGGGCGCGGTCCGGATGCATTCGACTGGATTGCCGACTGTGCTGGCATGGCCTGCGGGATCACAATTGCAAGGTGGACAAAACGGCACCGGGTGAGAAACCCGCCGAAACGACCCGGCGAATATCCCGATCGCGAGATCGATTGTCAGAAGGCCATGGAGCCAGGCTTTCAGGCGATCGTCGATTGCATGCTGGAAGCGGGCTGGGCCCGTGGAGAGATCATGCGCTCGCTACGCCGGCTGATCTCCGCAGACAACATGACGCAAAAGGAAAATGCCAAGCTCGAGGCGCAGCTTGCGATCGCACGCGCAATGAGCCGCGTCGGCCGGCCTCTCTAGGATCGCAACTCAATGAATTGCCTACAGACAATGGCCGAAATGGCGGCGAGCCTGCGCAATCAGACAGAGCGTTGAAGGCCGCCACATTTGGCCGGAAATCGTGTTGGTCAGGGTTTCTGGGAGGAATTCTCGATGACTCACTCTTTTCCCACAGTCACGGTAGAAACAGTCGCCGAAGTCTACGTTCTTTCCATAGGCAAGGCCCGCTTCCTATCGATCGCACAGGCAATCTGCGCCCTTCGGAAACTCATGCCGGCTTGCAACGCAACCGACCACGAGTTGGAAGAGATATTGGCGGCAGCGTGCGTGATTCACAGCGTGCCCGTAGCTTTCGACGCCAAAACAGCCGATGGCGCATGGCTCCATTCGTAGGGCCGGAGATGCCCGCGCAAGCGCAGTGGCCTGCCGCATCGGATGATAACGAGGGATTGTTCGCTAAACCGCAAGATAACGACCGAAGTGGAAAGAAACTGCCGGAGAGAAATTACGGTAGGCTGATTGCGTGGGCTGTGTTAATCGGCCTCGGCTTGACTGTAGCTGGCATGTGTTCCGAGTTGTTGCTTTCTTTCTCGCCGTCATCACCGGCAACTTCGCTCCATAAGCTGATCAAAAAAAGCCCGCCGCACCTTTCGGCGCGGCGGGCTGTCCTCCCAGTCGCTTTGGTCATTCAATTATTTTGATGATCTTGCGAGTGCCGGGGTCAACGACAACCGTCCGGTTGTCGACGACAACGGTGCGGTATTTTGTGTCGGGGACTTCATGAAGCTCGACCGTCTCGGGCAGGGTTGAGCCGATATTGAGCTCCACTCCAGGGATTTTCACTGAGGCGAGCGGCTGCTTTTTCACGTACTCCCTGATGACCGTCTCCTGTTCAGGCTCGATGACTACGTCCTGAGCGGCAGCAGCACCAATGCCTGCCAGCAGTAAAAATCCCGCGGCTGCAGTGGAAAGATGCATTCTCATGATGGCCTCCTTTATGTGAGCTATGTTCCGCTGAACG
Source organism: Mesorhizobium sp. M5C.F.Ca.IN.020.32.2.1 (assembly GCF_004023105.1). Classification (NCBI taxonomy): domain Bacteria; kingdom Pseudomonadati; phylum Pseudomonadota; class Alphaproteobacteria; order Hyphomicrobiales; family Phyllobacteriaceae; genus Mesorhizobium; species Mesorhizobium sp. M5C.F.Ca.IN.020.32.2.1. The sequence continues at coordinate 3,786 of NZ_RZSX01000277.1, forward strand.
CGTCTTCGCGCCAGATTTACCAAACCGCAGGCAGCTGCAAATGTTCCTTTTGCGGGACTTTGGTCTGATGCGCGACGGGACGTAAGTCTCGCCTGTTTTGGCGTAATAGGCCGACATCGCGCCACCCGGAAGGCAGCCCGATCTGCAGGGGGCTAAATCTTGGGGGTTGCCCACTGATCCTACACAACCGTTAGCACAAGCTTATGTTCCGCTTGACGAACACTCCCGCAAACCGAGGCGGAATTCCGCTTATTCTCCCTCGCAAAAATCCTGCAGCGACGCGTGGCGGAGGTCCTCCAGTCCAACCCACGGCGGGTGAAAATGCGCGTTCCGCATTCGTCAATAATCATTTGCGACCTATAGCCGTCGAACTTGAGCTCATGAAGCAGACGCCGCTTTCGGGAGGCTTCTCAACCAAGGTCGGCATTAGTGGCGGGACGAACTTCAAACGCATGCATTGACCCGCAAAACCGCGATTCAATTAGCATACTCTTAATTAGTTCTCATTTTAACGAATCGTTGACCGCGCTGTCCCAGAATAGGACGGCGCGGTCAAACCTAACCGGACTGCGCAGGCGGCCCCGGCAATTCAGCACCCCGCCTCACATTGCCGGAGCCGCTACCACACTGCTCTAAAATACCAGCAATGGTTGAATCAACGGTTACCGCACGTGCTTTCCAGTGCGCTTTCCCAGTCGTTAGACTTTGATAGAACAGGGCCTCGCCTCGTCCGGGCCCCTGCCTTCACTGCCGACGTTGAGACAGTCCATCTGGCGAAGAAAGCATGGACGGCCACGATGACATCAGCAACGCTTGGGCCGCCCTCAAGCCCGTGCGTAAGGCTATTGAACAGCCATGCCCCTGCCGGCGTGCTGCCGAGCGAAGAGCCGTCCTGTTGTTTTATCGCCCCGAGCCGATCCAAGAGGGCGAGGCTCTCGCGAAGGCCATAATTGAGACGGTCGAAAGGCTGAGCCGGTAAGCGCAAGCAGAAGCCGGCGCTACTCCTCTGGGCGCGGGCCGACCGGATGCAGCCCGATCTCCAGCAGGCTGAGCGTGGGGGTGGACCCACTGATCCCACACACCGTTAGCGGACGGTAATGTTCCGCTTGAGGAACACTCCCCACCAGCATCCAAACGACGGTCCTGTCGACGTCGCGGACGACAGCGACGCGGAATGCTTCGCGCGCGCCGCATCGTCCCAGTCACCCGCCTTGGCCAAGAGGACGCCATCCTGCTCGTCGCCATAAATGGCGAACTCCATGCTGATCCTTCTCGCGAGGTCAGCATCAATGCCCGACGAGGCCAGATTGCGAATGTCCCGCGCTGTGCCCTCCCCTGCCGCTACAGACTCGGCAGCCCGCAGAGGCCGGGGCGGTTTCGTCTCCTCGATATCGAGATTCGCGCGGGGCCTGTTCGGCCCAGCGTGGCCCCGCTCTCCGGGCTCTGACCTAGAAAGACTCATCTGTCGAATCGAACGGGTCCTCGAATGCGCGAATTTCCTCAAGCCGTGCCTCAAGCGCCGCCCTTGTCGCAGTAACGGCATCGCTACCGGCCAGGAACTGCTTGGCGGATTGTCCATGCCGGCGATTTTCACAAGGGCGTCGCCAAGGACCTACATGGGTTATGCCGTCACGCCACCGCGACCGGTTTTCGGTGCCGTCATCCAGGGCATAGCTGCAGAGACGTCCTCGAGGATCTTGGCCGATCTCGCGAAGCCGGCGAAAGCCTCGCGTGCAACTGAAATGGGAACTTGGCCATCGTAGGCGCGCTGGCAAGCTCGGAACGCCGTGTCAAAGATTGGCCCTCTGCGATTCTCCGGCCATTCCTGCAGGAACTCGAAAGCATCAGCCAAGCATTCGATTTCCTCCACCATGAACTCCCCTCTCTTGACGAAAACAGGCCGGTCGAAAGTCCTGTCGTTCATTAGAACCTCCATTCAACTGAACGAGTGTTTGAGCTTCCACGAGAGCCGTGAGCGACGGCTGCGGGGAAATATGTGAAGAGCACCTTTTGCTGTCAAGGAAGGACCAATTCGGGACTGAAGCAAAACGCATCGCAGGACTGGGACCGCATGCGCAATGTCGCTGTGTACCGCTGCAACCTGCAGCCGAGGACGCTCTGAACTCCATTGCTCCCGATGAAAACCGAACTCTCGCGGAGACCGCCCCGCGGCACCATTCGCGGCGACGGAAAGACGCGGCAGCAGAAAGCCCGCGCCCTCCGGGAGAGGACGCGGGCTGGTCGGGGCCACCGATCTAGCAGCATTTGTATGAGGGACAATACTACGCTGCTGGCACTAAACTTTTGTCGCAGGACAGTGTTCCACCCTCTAAGGAAAAAACCGCAGGTTTGTGTTCGCCGCTATAGAAACTCCTCCCGACGAAGGACCGCGTACACTGCCCCGCCCACCATCGAGGGTATAGAAAGAACCAGGAGCAAGGCGACCGGGGTATGGCTCGCCGACGACGGCGTCAGCTTCGTCTTGTTTCTCATTCAAATTCTCGTTTCGATCGCCCTTCCTGACAAGACTGCGGCCAAGCCCATTTTTCCCCTGGTTCTCTTTCGACATCTTGGTAGCGATATCCCATGCGATCAGCGGATCATCGGGCAGATGCCTCTGAAGCCATTCAGGGAGACTGCGGCCAGCGTTCTTGTCCATATCGCGAACAAGTCTTCTGCTTCAACTCTGTCCCAACTTGCTAATGTATAATTTTGCTTTCGGCAGTTTTTACGGCAAGATGGTCCGGTCCGACCATTTCGGCTGCTTTCGGTTTCAGGGCTCGGTAGCAACGCCCTGGTCGTTGGCCGCTTCAGCAGCGCACGCGACGCCCGCACCAAGCGTTGTGACAGGGCCAGTGTGTAGCGAAGGTCCTCAACGAGCGCCGTTCCGCGTTCGGCGGTCTGCCGAACGCGCGCCGCATGGATTTGTTGGTTTCCCAAATAGGTTCTTCCACGGTGTCTGATTCCCAGGGCTGCGTCGTGGAATGGAGCGCTGGCCATTTGCATTGTCTGCGTAAGAACATGCTGTGCTGAATGCAACAAGTTCTAGCACCGACAAAAAAAGCCCGCCGTACCTGCAGGTTCGACGGGGCGATCAAGCGGTTACCAAGCACGGCTTGGGGGCTGGGATGTGCCCGGTGCGCGCGGACCGAAAAAAATCATACGCGTGCCGGCTGCCCGGCGTCTGCCAACCGGCGGTTGGAAGAGATTCGTCCGGCAGCGAGCGCAGATTTTTCAATCTCCGCC
>NZ_RZSX01000278.1:0-7026 GCF_004023105.1 Mesorhizobium sp. M5C.F.Ca.IN.020.32.2.1
ATATTGACCGACGACTGAAAATAGCTCGGCTCCTCACGGACCCATTCGACGCCGTCCTTGGGCACCGTCACCAGTGCGCCGAAGAAGGAACCAAACTGCTTCTGGCACATACGGCAATGGCAGATGGACGGGCGCCCAAGCGCCCCACGGATGCGGAAACGCACGGCGCCGCACTGGCAGCCGCCGGTTCGAACGGTTTCGGTCATGATCTTTCCTCCGGCGGCCATTGTTCGGTGTCGTGGTCGGGATGCTGGTAGGAGACGAGATCGGCGAGATAGGAGGCTGACGAGATATCGGCCATCGTGTCCTCGCCGGGCAATGTGTGGATGCGGTCGACGTAGGGGAGCTTTGCTTCGGTACCCCACTGGATGGTCGGCGCGATCTCCTGCGGAGCGTCGAAGGCGGCGATGGCGAGCGCGATACCCTCGGGCGCCTCGAAGGTCAGCGGGGTGCCGCAATCGGCGCAGAAGCCGCGCAATGCGGCGTTGGACGAGCGGAAGCGTTTGGGCTCGCCGCGCGTCCAGTCGAATTTTGCGCCACGCACCGACACCAGCGGCAGGTAGAAATTGCCGCTTGCTTTCTGGCACATGCGGCAATGGCAGACGGAGGCATCACCCAGCGCGCCTTCGCCCCGGAAGCGCACGGCGCCGCACTGGCAACCGCCTGTGTAGACCGGTCTGTTGTCTAGACTCATTGCTTCACTCCGCGGCATGGCAGACGGCTTCGATATTGTTGCCGTCGGGGTCGAAGACAAAGGCGCCATAGTAGTTCGCGTGATAGTGCGGACGCAGGCCTGGCCCGCCATTGTCCTTGCCGCCGGCGGCGATTGCGGCTGCGTAGAAGGCGTCGACCTCGGCGCGGCTGCGCGCAGTGAAGGCGACGTGCTGACGGTCCTTCGGCTTGTCCTTGCCTTGATGCAACCAAAACACCGGCCGGTCCCGGCCATAGCCGCCGACCTTGGCGCCGCCGGTATATTCCTGCGGCACCATATAGAGGAGCGCGGCACCGAGCGGCGCCATCGCCTTGTCATAGAACGCTTTGGAAGCGTCGAAATCGGAAACGGTGATGCCAAGATGATCGATCATCTTTTTACCTCCCAAGTGGTGATGCGGGCGCCGGTGACGGGGTCTTTGCCGTCCTTCAACTGAATACCTTGCGCCAGCAAGTCGGCACGGATGCGGTCGGCCTCGGCCCAATTTCCGGCGGCGATCAGTGCGAGCCGTTTGGCGATCGCCCTGGCGATGGCGTCTTCATCGACCTTGGTCGGCGTGACGTCGAAGCCGAGGAACAGCAACGCCGCCTTCAGCGAAGCGGCAGCATCGTTGCCCGCTGCGGCAGCCTTGCCGCCACCGGCAGCACTGAAATCTACAGCCTCACCGGCCAACTGCGTCAGCACCTGGAACGCAGAATAGGTTGCGAGATCGTCCGACAGGGCTTCCACCACTTCCACCGGCAATTGCTTTGCCGCCGCCGGTGCCAGATCCGCCGCCCGCTTCCATTTGCGCAGCGTGTTTTCCGCCTCTTCCAGCTTGCGCACGGAAAAGTCGATCGGCTCGCGATAATGCGTCATCAGCATCGCCAGCCTGAGCACCTCGCCCGGCCATTTGCGGCCGCCAAAGGTATCCGTCTCCAGCAACTCGTTGATCGAGTAGAAGTTGCCCAGGCTCTTGGACATCTTCTGCCCCTCGACCTGCAGGAAGCCGTTGTGCATCCATACCTTGGCCATCACGTCAGTGCCGTGGGCGCAGCGCGACTGGGCGATCTCGTTTTCGTGGTGCGGGAAGATCAGGTCGAGCCCGCCGCCATGGATGTCGAAGACCTCGCCGAGATAGGCGGCCGACATCGCCGAGCACTCAATGTGCCAGCCCGGCCGGCCTCTGCCCCACGGGCTGTCCCAGCCCGGCTCTTCCGGCGAGGACAGCTTCCACAGCACGAAATCGCCAGGGTTCTTCTTGTGGGGATCGACGGCGACGCGAGCGCCGGCCTGCTGTTCGTCGAGATCGCGATTCGACAATTGGCCGTAGTCCGGCATCGAGGCCGTGTCGAACAGAACTTCGCCTGCCGCAACATAAGCATGGCGGCGTTCGATCAACCGTTGAATCAAGGAGATCATGTCGACTTTGCCATCGGCGCGCGGCTCGACGAATTCGGTGGCGCGCGGCTCGACCGTCGGTTCCAGGCAGCCGAGCGTCGCCACATCCTTGTGGAACTGGTCGGCGGTTTTTTCGGTGACGCGCCGGATCGCCTCGTTCAGCGACAGCTTTCCCGAGGCAATTTCGCCGCCGAAATCGCGCAGTGCGCGGTCATTGATCTTGTCGTCGACATCCGTGATGTTGCGCACATAGGTGACGTGCGCTTGCCCGTAGAGATGGCGCAGCAGACGGAACAGCACGTCGAAAACGATCACTGGCCGCGCGTTGCCGATATGGGCAAAGTCGTAGACCGTCGGGCCGCAGACATACATGCGCACATTGCGCGGATCGATCGGGAAGAAATCCTCCTTCGTCCGCGTCAGCGTGTTGTAGAGGCGCAGGCCCTTCGATGCGTCAGACATTCGTGCCTTCCCGGTGCGTTACCTTTTGGTTGGGGCCACTTGCGCTGAGACGCAAATCAGGCACCAGCCTGCTGGCCGGGGCGTTTGTCCACTCTAGAAGGAAGATAGGCGAAAACGTCCGGACCAGCGCGAAGCTAGCCAATAATGCAAATGCCACAAATGGCGAAAGACGTTCTCATGAGCGGCTTTATCGCCTCACCCAGTGTTGCCGTCAAGTCGCAACTTTCGGCAAAAGAGTCGCCGGATCACAGGTAATGACGCAGTGAAACATTTTATTAAACATCTCGGCACAGTCATGAAACATTCGCCGGCTAGATCACCAGATGTCACGATTTGGTCGGATTCGACCAGCAAACGCGGACACGAAGACGTTACCAGGGAAGAGAAAAATGCCCCGAACCAAGCAGGACTCCAGCAGCGCGAAGCAACCGGCGCTCGCCAGCCAATACCGGGCGATCGGCCCGGCCGCCATCGTCGCCGCCCTGCTCCATACCGCGAAGAAGAAAAAGCCGGCGCAAAAGATCACATCGCCGCGCGCTGCCTGATGCGACGTCAGCCGACGCCATGCGCCGGCAATGAGGCGCCGAATGTGCCAGGAAAATAGCTGCTAGAACTAGGTCATCTGACTGTCGTCCGCGCCGGGATTCTGGCGCCTGGCCTTCTCGGGCTCCGGCCCCACGACGCCCCTTTCCTGAATCTCCGGTCCGGTGTTGGCGACCTCGTTGACGAGGTCGGAAACCGGGACAGCCTCGAAGAAGTCGAGCTGTGCCGGTCTGAGCAGGTCCGCCACGTCGCGCGGCTCCAGGGTGCGGCAATCCAGCCAGCGGGCGAAATCCTGCGGATCTATCACTACCGGCATCCGGTCATGGCTATGGGCGATGTCGGAATTGGCGTTGACGGTCAGGATGGCGCCGGTGTCCATTTCGGAACCGCCCGGCTCGGCATAGGTCTCGATCAGCCCGGCGAAGGCGACAAGTCCGCCATGCCTCGGCCGCACCCAATAGGGCTGCCCCCTCTTGCCGCCTGATTGACGCCGAGAAAAGCGGCAGTCTGGTCCGGCGTGGCGGTCAAGGCAAAGCGTCCGCACATAAGCTAAACTCGTGAAACGGTCGGATGCGAAGGTGGCGATGGAACCGGCGTCGCGCAACCGCTAATGCTTCTTCACGCCGACCGGTCCACACCGGCTGCAGCGAATGACGATCGGAGATCCATGGACGAAATGCGCAAGATTCTGCCGGCTGTCTCGGTTGCCATTGTCCGCGGCAACACGGTGCTGCTGGTCAAGCGGGCGCGGCAGCCTTCGCAAGGATTTTACGCCTTTCCAGGCGGCAAGGTCGAGGTCGGCGAAACGCTGGAACAAGCCGCGCAACGCGAATTGCTGGAGGAAACCGGGCTGCATGCGCACAACTACCGCGCACTTCGGGAAATCCACATCGACGGCGGCAGCGACGGGCACCCGGTCGACTATCTGCTGACGGTGTTCGGCGCTACCTATGCCGGCGGCGAGCCCGTGGCCAGCGACGACGCCGAGAACGCCGCCTTCTATACGCTCAGCGAAATGACGGCGCTGCCGCTTGCCGCTTCGGTGTTTGCCGTTGCCGAAGAATTGCTCAGGAATGCAGGAGCGTAACCTCCAAAATCGCCTTGCAGGCGACAGATTGTTTGGCCACATAGACTCATGATCCGCGCATCGCTTTTCCTCGCAGCTTGCCTCGCCGCCAGTACGGCATTCGGGGCGCGGCCGGCTCTGGCCGCCGAGTCGCCGTTCGAGCCGGGGCTGATGCGGCTGGCGGAGGTGCTTGGATCGCTGCATTTCCTGCGTAATCTGTGCGGCGAGAAGGGCGACCAGTGGCGGGTCGAGATGGAGAAGCTGATTGCTTCGGAAAATCCGGACGCGGAGCGGCGCGCCCGCTTCATCGCCAGCTTCAACCGCGGCTACCGCTCCTTCGGCGGCACCTACACGCAGTGTACCGCCTCGGCGACCGAAGCCATTAGCCGCTATATGAAGGAGGGCGAGACGCTCTCGCGCGACATCGCCTCGCGCTACGGCAACTGACCGTGACACTTCGCTGCTTGTCCGGTGGCGCCTTAATCCTTGTGTTGCACTTTTGCAACGGTGTTAACGAAACGTTACGGCGCGGATGCGGAATTAACTCAAACTGAAGGTTTTCATCCCGCTCGCCGGCCTAATCGGCTAAGTTTGAATCGGATCGAACGCAGGTTTGAAAAACGTGACGAGCCCTTGTCGAAACGACCCTAGAAATGTCGTATTTACAAGCACTTACTTAACCTGCGTGTAAAAAGGGACAGCCCAAGCCTGATCCGCATCTGCCGGATCGCCGCTTGAGAAGGGTGGACATCGCAATGGAACATGCCGTCAACGACATCGACGCGCTGGTCAGGGAAGAAAAGCGCCTGACCGCCGTGGAAAGCCACAGCGAGGCCTGGGCGGAAGGGCTTTCGGCTGGAATCGAGCCGGAAATCATCGCCGAAGCGGCCCTTGAAACGGCGTTCGGTGAAATGCTGCGCGCCAATGGCGAGACCTCCGCCCTTGCCCTGCTCGACCGCATGCGTGAAAAGGTGATAGCCGGGGCCTTCGAACCAGGACGGCTGCGGCACTGAACCGGCATCAGGCTCTTTGACAACGGCGTGCCGCTTGGGCGGTCATGCCCCGGGCACCTGGGCGGGCCTGGGCATCTGGACGGAATCATGGAGAGGCAGGCGGTGAATTTTTCGACGTCAGGCCAGCCGCGTGGCTTGGCCCTCAGCATCCGGCTCGTCGCTTTTTGCGCCGCGGTCCCTCTGGCTTTTTACCTCGCAAGCAGCCCTGCTTATGCGCTGAGTGAAATCAAGCGCGAGGACCTGCCCTCGCCAGTCACGCCGCCCGCCGATGACGACATGTCGCCGCCCGGAACCGCGGTGCCGATGCCCGATCCGCTCGGCACGACACCGCCTGCGACCAACCAGCCGAGGCCCCCCGACGAGCGGGAACAGGTCGAACCGGAAGGGCCAAAAGACGATGGTGGCATGGCCAATCCGCAAGCCGATCCGGATGAACCCTTGCCCGAGGTCGTCTATGATCTCGGCAAGCTGCCGGAGCCGGTCAGGCGCATGCACGATTTGATCCTCGAGGCCTGCAAGAGCGGCGACATCGAAAAGCTCCGGCCGTTGATCGGCCAGGGCGATACGATGACCCAATTGTCGCTGAGCGAGATCGAAGGCGACCCGATCACCTTCCTGAAAGGTCTTTCGGGCGACACGGAAGGCCAGGAGATCCTCGCCATCCTGGAAGAGGTGCTCAGTGCCGGCTATGTCCATGTCGATGCCGGCACGCCGCAGGAGCTCTATGTCTGGCCATATTTCTTCGCGCTGCCGCTGGACAAGCTCGACGCCAGGCAGCGGGTCGAGCTGTTCAAGATCGTCACCGCCGGCGACTATGACAGCATGAAGCAGTTCGGCGCCTACATCTTCTACCGCGTCGGCATCACGCCGGACGGACAGTGGACATTCTTCGTCGCCGGGGATTGAGCGGCATTGCCCTTTCCTACCCTCAAGCCCGCTTAGAGCATCGGAGTGGGTCCCCGCTTTGGGAAAGCCGATGCTCAAAGAAAGAGATAGACCGGCGGTCCGATCGATTTGAAAGTCCGCCGCTCTAGACCGGCAGCGCCTCGGAAAACTCCACAGCCTTGCCCTGCCCTGGCGTGACGATCTCGCCTTCCCACATCACGCGGCGGCCGCGGACGACTGTTCCGACCGGCCACCCGGTTACTTCTCTGCCGTCATAGGGCGTCCAGCCGGCCTTGGAGCCGGCCTGCGCATTGGTGATGGTTTCGCGGCGCTTCAGATCGACGATGGTGAAATCGGCGTCGTAGCCGGCGGCGATGCGGCCTTTCCTGGCCATGCCGAAGATACGCTGTGGGCCGTGGCTGGACAGGTCGACGAAACGTTGCAACGTCAGCCGGCCGGCATTGACGTGATCCAGCATGATCGGCACCAGTGTCTGCACGCCGGTCATGCCGGACGGCGAGGCAGGATAGAGTTTTGCCTTCTCCGCCAGCGTGTGGGGGGCGTGGTCGGAACCCAGCACATCGACAATGCCTTGTGCAATGCCGTGCCAGATGCCGTCGTGGTGGCGCGATGCGCGCACCGGTGGGTTCATCTGGATCAGCGTGCCAAGCCGCGCATAATCGTCCAGGCTCAGCGTCAAGTGATGCGGCGTCGCCTCGCAGGTCGCGACGTCCTTGTGCTGTTCGAGGAAGGCGATCTCCTCTGCGGTAGAGATGTGCAGCACGTGAATCCGGGCGCGAACCTGGCGCGCGATGCGCACCAGGCGCTCGGTGCAGCGCAAGGCGGCGATCTCGTCGCGCCACACCGGATGCGAGGACGGATCGCCCTCGATGCGCTCACTCAGCCGCTCGCGCAACCGGAACTCGTCCTCGGAATGAAAGGCGGCCCGACGGCGCGTATTCTTC
>NZ_RZSX01000279.1:0-7013 GCF_004023105.1 Mesorhizobium sp. M5C.F.Ca.IN.020.32.2.1
AGCATGATCTGGCCGAGGACTTGTTCATGCACCGTTGGATTGGTGATCGGCACCATGGTTTCGACGCGACGGTCGAGATTACGCGGCATCAAATCGGCCGATGAGATGTAGACGACCGCCCCGTCCGACGGCAGTCCATGGCCGTTGCCGAAACAATAGATGCGGCTGTGTTCGAGGAAGCGGCCGACGATCGACTTGACCCTTATGTTTTCAGACAGGCCCGGCACCTGGGGCCTCAGACAGCAGATGCCGCGCACGACAAGATCGATCTCGACGCCGGCGCGGCTGGCGTCATAAAGCGCGTCGATGATGATCGGATCCACCAGCGCATTCATCTTCATCCAGATGCGGGCCGGCCGGCCTTCCAGCCCATGGGTAATCTCGTCTGAAATATGCTTGAGAATCCGGTTTCTCAGCGTGAAGGGTGAGATAGCCAGCCGCATCTCATCGGTCGGCTCGGCGTAGCCGGTGATGAAATTGAACAGCTGGGCGACGTCGCGGGCGATCGTCGGAGCGGTGGTGAAGAAGGACAGGTCGGTGTAGATGCGCGCGGTGACGGGATGGTAGTTGCCGGTGCCGAGATGCACATAGTTGCGCAGCTTGCCGTCCTCGCGTCGCACCACCAGCGACATTTTCGCGTGTGTCTTCAGTTCGAGGAAGCCGAACACGACCTGAACGCCGGCGCGCTCGAGGTCGCGCGCCCAGCGGATGTTGGCTTCCTCGTCGAAACGCGCCTTGAGCTCGACCAGCGCGGTCACCGACTTGCCGGCCTCCGCCGCGTCGACCAAAGCGCGCACGATCGGGCTGTCGTTCGATGTGCGATAGAGCGTCTGCTTGATCGCCACGACTTCCGGGTCGGCCATCGCCTGGCGCAGGAACTGCACCACAACGTCGAAGGATTCGTAGGGGTGATGAACGATGATGTCCTTCTCGCGGATGGCGGCGAAACAGTCGCCGCCATGCTCGCGGATGCGCTCGGGAAAGCGCGGATTATAGGGCGTGAATTTGAGATCGTCGCGGGCGATGGCGACGATCTCGGAAATCTGGCTGAGCGCCAGCGGACCGGTGAGCACGCTGATGCGGCTCGACGAGACGCCAAGCTCGCCGGCGACGAACTCGCGCAGTTCGGCCGGCATCAGCTTGTCGAATTCGATGCGGATGACCGAGCCACGGCGGCGCCGCTTCAGCGCCGTCTCGAACAGGCGCACGAGATCCTCGGACTCCTCCTCGACCTCGATGTCACTGTCGCGGATGATGCGGAACGTCCCGGAGCCCTTGACTTCGTAGCCGGGGAACAGCTTGCCGATATAGAGGCCGACTGCTTCTTCCAGCGGAATGAAGCGGACATGACGCTTGCGGTCGGGCAAGCGGATGAAGCGCTTCAGCGCCACCGGCAGACGCAACAGCGCGCTCATCTCCTCGCCATTCCTGCGATGGCGCAATTGCAGGGCCATCGAGAAGCCGAGATTGGGAATGAACGGGAATGGATGCGCCGGGTCGATCGACAGCGGTGTGAGCACCGGAAACACCTGCTCCTGGAAATGATCCTCGAGCCAGGCCTTCTCGTCCTTGGTCAGCCCATCGCGGCTGATGCTCTCGATGCCTTCCTTGTCGAGCAGCAGCATCAGCGCGGAAAGGCTTTTCTGCTGGTCCTCCTGCAGACGCTCGACTTCGCGCAGCAATTGTTCGAGCTGTTGTTCGGGGGTGCGACCGTCCGGGCTCTTCAGCGTGATGCCTTCGCGAACCTGGCCGGCGAGACCGGCGACGCGGACCATGAAGAACTCGTCGAGATTGGCGGCCGAAATCGACAGGAAGCGGACACGCTCGAGCAGCGGATGATTGGCGTTCAACGATTCCTCGAGGACGCGGCGGTTGAATTGCAGCCAGGAAAACTCGCGGTTCACGAAGCGGTCCGGGTTGCCGCCCTCGGGGCTCGCCACCTCGACAGTGGTGAATTCGCTCTGCACCGGCTTTAGTTCGTTCATGGTTCCTGCTCGTTTCGCACCCGCTGGCCAGAGCATCGCGCGTCTTTCTGGACGCGCAAAGGACGCTCTACCACTCTTAAGCTAGGCATGATCCCCAGCGAAACCGAATTCGGTTTTCGGGGCCATGCCTTAACCGGCTTAGCTTATCCTGTGACAGGCTTTTACGACAGTTTGATTTCATCGATCTTGCAAAGAGACAGCTTATGATCCAGATGCAATCAGGCTACAGCGCGGCGCGCCCTTGGACGCGCAAAGGACGCGGTGGAATTTTGATTTGCGCATGATCCGGGGTCATGCGGCACATGTAGGAGACGACGATGGCAGGCGGTTCCATTCCCCATTTCCAGAACGATGCGGGCTATGCGGCGATCGACATCGGCGTCAAGGAATTCATGTGCACCGGCGCCAACCCGCCTTTCGACCACCCGCATGTGTTTCTCGACATGGGCGACGACAATGAAAAGGTCTGCCCCTATTGCTCGACGCTTTATCGCTATTCGCCAAAGCTGAAGGCGACGGAAACGCAGCCTGCCGGATGCCTCTATATCGACCAGGCCGCCTGACGCGCACGCCATCCCCATGGACGACACCCGGTCCCGGCAGGTCGTTATCGCCGGAGCCGGCGTCGCCGGACTGACCGCGGCGCTGGCATTTTCCGAACACGGCTATCTGGTGCGGCTGTTCGAACAGGCGCCGCGCCTCGAAGCGGCCGGCGCCGGCATCCAGCTGTCACCCAACGCAACGCGCATCCTTCGCCAGCTCGGCGTGCTCGACCGGCTGTTGCCGGCGGCGGTGCGGCCGGAGGCGGTCGTGCTCAGGGACGCCGCCACACTGCGCGAGCTGGCGCGGGTGCCGCTTGGCGAAGAAGCCGAAAGGCGCTGGCACGCGCCCTATCTCGTCGCTCATCGGGCCGATCTGCAAGACGCGCTCATGGCGCGCCTTGCCGAACAGCCGGACATCAGTCTCGTCACCGGCGCGCGCGTCGGCGGCATCGCCGCAGGACCGCGCCATACAACGGCAACAGTCGAGATTGCCGGCACGACGGTCGAAGCCGACGGCTTTCTGCTGATCGGCGCCGACGGCGTGTGGTCGGCTATCCGTGCTCTTGGCGGGTTTGCGGCCAAAAGCCGGTTTTCGGGCGAGCTTGCCTGGCGCGCTACGATCAGTGCAGACAGTGTCGCGGGAGAAGCGCTTGCGGCGGTCGGCGCCGCCAATTGCGTGACCGCCTTCCTGCATCCCGGTTTTCACCTCGTCGCCTATCCGGTCAGCAACGGCACGGCGTTCAACCTGGCCGCCTTCACCAGGGGCGAGATCATCGCCGAGGGCTGGTCGGGTTACGCCGACCCCAACATCCTCGTCGGCGCGATGCGTGGCACCGCGGCAGCACTGGCCCGGCTTGCCGAGGATGCCGGCCCGTGGACCGCATGGCCGATCCATACGGTCGACCAGGCACAGCCATGGACAACGCCCGCCGGCATCGCGCTGATCGGCGACGCCGCGCATGCGATGACGCCGTTTGCGGCGCAAGGCGCGGCGATGGCGATCGAGGATGCCGCAACCCTTGCCGGTTTTGTCGCCGCCTCGCCTGCCGACCCCTGGAGCGCCCTTGCCGCCTGGGAAAAGGTGCGGCGCCCGCGCATCGCCAAGGTCGCCCGCCGCGGTGCTGTCAACCGTCTCGCCTGGCACGCTTCCGGGCCGGTGGCGGTCGCGCGCAACCTGTTTCTGAGATTGCGCTCTCCGGAAAGGCTCGCCGCCGATCTCGATTGGCTTTATGGCTGGCAGGTTCGGAAACCGTCGGACACTAGTGCCAAGCATCAATTATAAATCCGCATCGACAGGTCGAGCGAGGCCGGCAGCGGATCCCACCAGCCTGTCCGCAGGCCGGCGATACGCAGAGCCGCCGCTGTCCAGGTGTTGCAGCCAACCAGCGCGTTGAAATGGCCGTTGGCTTCGTAGAAGCGGTCGAACCTGGAATAGGGGGCATTCTCGACTGGGATGGGACCGTTCGGCCCTTGCTGGAAACTGGCGGTGATGAAGTCGAGCAGCGCCGCAAAACGCTCCTCGCTGATGTCGAAGCCGGCGACGTCGGGGTGCGGCTCGACAATGTTGCCGGCGACATCGATATGCATCACCGATGCGTCCAGTGTCAGCGCCTTCATCACCGGCACCGCCTTTAGTTCCGACCAGGTCGGCGTCTCCAGATAGAAGGCGCGGCCTCCCCAGCCGAAGACGATGTAGCGGACCCCAGCCATGTCGTCCGGAATGCCGCCATCGACCAGGAAATGGAAGCGCTTGCGCACGTCGTCATCGACCGGGACGGCGATATCGGTGTGGATCGGATTTTTCAGCACCAGGATGTGCCTGGTGGCTACGGGATCGGCGGCGGCCGCCGGCAAGAGCGGCCGTGGAATGAACGTGCCCAAAACCACGGCAAGCACGATTGCCACCACCAGAATGGCGAGAAAACGCCCAAGCTTTTTCACGAGGGACGGCTTTTTCATGAGGGACGGCCTCGCAATCGGGGCGCAATCGCCGGCTGACGGCCCAGACGCAAAAGAGCCCGGCAGGATTTCGGCCGGGCTCTTTTGATTCGCGTGAGAGCGATCAGTGCAGGATCTGCGACAGGAACAGTTTTGTGCGCTCGTGGCGCGGATTGTCGAAGAACTCGGCCGGCGTGTTCTGCTCGACGATCTGACCCTGATCCATGAAGATCACCCGGTTGGCGACCTTTCGGGCAAAGCCCATCTCGTGGGTGACGCAGAGCATGGTCATGCCCTCTTCGGCGAGGCCGACCATCGTCTCCAGCACTTCCTTGATCATTTCGGGATCGAGCGCAGAGGTCGGCTCATCGAACAGCATGATGCGCGGGTTCATGCATAACGAGCGGGCGATGGCGACGCGCTGCTGCTGGCCGCCGGAAAGCTGGCCGGGATATTTGTTGGCCTGTTCCGGGATCTTGACGCGCGTGAGGAAGTGCATGGCGATTTCCTCGGCCTGCTTCTTCGGCGTCTTGCGCACCCAGATCGGCGCCAGC
Organism: Mesorhizobium sp. M5C.F.Ca.IN.020.32.2.1; assembly: GCF_004023105.1. Classification (NCBI taxonomy): domain Bacteria; kingdom Pseudomonadati; phylum Pseudomonadota; class Alphaproteobacteria; order Hyphomicrobiales; family Phyllobacteriaceae; genus Mesorhizobium; species Mesorhizobium sp. M5C.F.Ca.IN.020.32.2.1. The sequence goes on from NZ_RZSX01000279.1 coordinate 5,020, forward strand.
GTGCAGTTTTCCAGGATGGTCAAATGCGGGAACAGGTTGAAGTGCTGGAAAACCATGCCGACCTCGCGGCGCACTTCGTCGATCTTCTTAAGGTCGTTGGTCAATTCCTTGCCATCGACGATGATCTTGCCCTTCTGGTGCTCTTCCAGCCGGTTGATGCAGCGGATCATCGTCGATTTGCCGGAGCCCGAAGGGCCGCAAATGACGATGCGCTCGCCGCGCATCACCTTCAGATTGATATCCTTCAGCACGTGGAATTCGCCGTACCATTTGTGCATAGCGATGATGTCGATGGCGACGTCGGTGGTGGATACCTGCATCTTGGCGGCATTGACCTTGATCTCTTCCGCGCTGACTGCATTTTCTGTGGCCATGGAAGGTTCCCTTTTTTGTTCTTAGCGTTTGTAGCTGGTATCGAGCCGGCGTTCCGTGAACATCGAATAACGCGACATGCCGAAACAGAACATCCAGAAGACGAAGGCAGCGAACACCAGGCCGGACCTGGCCGTCTGCGGCGTTGCCCAGTTGGCGTCGGAAAAATTCTGTTTGACGACGCCGAGCAGGTCGAACATCGAGATGATTGAGACCAGGCTGGTGTCCTTGAACATGCCGATGAAGGTATTGACGATGCCGGGAATGACCAGCTTCAGCGCCTGCGGCAGCACGATCAGGCCCATCTTCTGCCAGTAGCCGAGGCCGAGCGAATCCGCACCCTCATACTGGCCCTTGGGGATCGCCTGCAGGCCGCCGCGCACCACTTCGGCCATATAGGCAGCGGCAAACAGCGAGACACCGATCAGCGCCCTCAGGAACTTGTCGAAGGTGACGCCGGCCGGCAGGAACAGCGGCAGCATGACGCTGGCCATGAACAGGACGGTGATCAGCGGGATGCCGCGCACCGTCTCGATGAAGATGACGCACAGCATCTTGACGATCGGCATCTTCGATCGCCGCCCCAGCGCCAGCACAATGCCGATCGGCAGCGACACGGCAATGCCGACGAAGGACAGGGTGAGCGTCACCAGAAGCCCGCCCCATAGCGGGGTTTCGACATGCGGCAGGCCGAACACGCCGCCAACCAGCAGGATGAAAGCAACGATCGGCAGCGCCCCGAAGAATAAGATTGCGTTCAGCCCCTTGCGCGGCACCTTCGGGATGAGCAGCGGCACCAGAAGCGCCACGAACAGGATGGCGACGAGGATCGGCCGCCAGCGCTCATCGATCGGATAGCGGCCGAACATGAACTGGCCGAATTTGGCGTTGACGAAGGCCCAGCAGGCGCCCGACCAACCATCCGGCTGGATGCCGCCCTGCGCCACCGTGGCGCAGAACGTACGGTCGGTGCCGGTCCATTGGGCGCTGATGAAAGCCCAGCTGATCAGTTGCGGCAGGATCATCGCGACCAGCACGATGCCGATGATGGTCAGGATCGTGTCGCCGGTCGAAGCAATCAGGTTTTTGCGTATCCAGGCGCCCAGACCGCGCTCACTTGCTGGCGCCGACTGTGCCAGCGCCATTTCGACGCGGACGAAGGAAAGGTCGTGCTCCTGCATGTCGCTACCTCTCCACCAGCGCCATTCTGGCGTTGACCACGTTCATGATCGCCGACGTCAACAGGCTGAGCGCGAGATAGACCACCATCATGATCAGCACGCACTCGATCGCCTGGCCGGTCTGGTTCAGCACCGTGCCGGTCGTCGCCGTCAGGTCCGGGTAGCCGATGGCGATGGCCAGCGACGAGTTCTTGGTCAGGTTCAGATACTGGCTGGTCAGCGGCGGAATGACGATGCGCATGGCTTGCGGAATGACGACAAGCCGCAGAATCGATCCCGGCCGCAGCCCGAGGGCACCGGCTGCCTCGGTCTGCCCCTTACTGACGCCCATAATGCCGGCCCGCACGATTTCGGCGATGAAGGCGGCCGTATAGAAGGACAGCGCCAAATAGAGCGACAGGAACTCCGGCTTGACCTGAAAGCCGCCGGTCAGGTTGAAGG